>CAMBDK010000142.1 GCA_945865315.1 Chitinophaga pinensis
TATCACGCTTGGAACGCTTGCGAATGTTGGCATAGCCGCATTCAGATAATATTTGAAGGCTCTATGTAATTTCAGTGAACGGTTATGTTTCATCCTCCGACAGAGAAATCATTGTGCAACATTTTGTTAGCAGCCAGAAAATAACGATATTTGAGAAAACTTTAAACCTATGAGCACAACAGACATTTTAAGAAATAACATTATCGACAAACTTTTGACAATTTCTAATAAAGATTATCTATCAGCTCTTTATCAGTTGGTTAAGACAAGTTCTGTCGACAAAGACATTGTGGAATTATCGGAAGAACAAATATTAATGCTTCAGTTAAGTGACGAGGATATTAAAAACGGAAAGTTAATTTCTCAAACCCAATTAGACAAAGACGACTTGCAATGGCTAAAAGGACTATAGTTTGGACCGCAACGGCAGCTAGACAAAGAAGAGAAGTTTTAAAATATTGGATAAAACGTAATGGCTCAACAAATTATGCTGAAAGACTAATTAAGTTAACAGCAGTTCGAATACAAGTTATTTTAAAACTTCCAGAATCATTTAAACCAACGACCTATCCAGAGACAAGAGAATCTGCTATGGGGCATTTTAGCATTTACTACAGGCTGACAAAAGATAAATTAATAATTACTGCATTTTGGGATAATCGGCAAGACCCCAAAAAGCTTTTAGAAATACTGAAAAATTAAAATTTCAAGTTGACTTTATTTCGCCAAGACGTATTATCTTTCTGACCACTTTAACCTAGAAGAAACGCCTAGCCATTAACATAAAATATGCTATACCTTTGCCAACAAGCTCAAAAAGCCAAAAGCACGGCATCCAATATTTGACCGTTATGCGTATCACGCTTGGAATGCTTGCAAATGCTGGCATAGCCGCATTCAGATAATATTTGAAGGCTCTATGTAAAAAAACGGGCTATTTTCAATTTTCATTTGCAGAATAATGCCTAAAAACAAATTATTACAGTAGCTTCTGAAAAATATTTTTTAAAAAAAACACAAATTTTAAAGCAAGTATATAGCTATATTTATTAACTTTGTTTAATAAAATAATTCTGAGACTACCGCAAAGTCTAAAAAAATTTATAACTCTTTTTTGTATTAAATAATAATTTAAAAAACTTATTATTCTTTAACCTTTACCCTCTGTAAACCCATTTAATAGTAGCATATAACACAATGACAACAAAAAAAGGTTCCTTTAGCGCTTGGTATAAAGCGAAAGTAAATTATAGCACTTTTAATAATAAATTCAAGATATTTGGACTAATTATTTTGACTTTTTTAATTTCTATAAAGGCTTACAGCCAAGCGATTCCAAATAATGGTAAGTTTGATGATATTTCTGAGCTTACCACAAAGTATACAGTACCTTTTATGATGCCGGATAGCATAGCATTAATGACAGATATTTTCCTACCCATTGTAAGGGATAATTTGCTTGTAGATGTTGATCTTGATGGAGCCGGAGGATACCCTCCGCAGCAAGTAGAATTGATAAAAAAGGGAACGCAATTATTAATATACGATTCACTTAATGGGCAGCCCAACACCAATATTTATCAATTGCCGCTTATATTTTCTCGTACACCCTATAATAAAGGAGACCAAGAGGAACAGGCTGGTTTGCTGGGGCTTTTGGGCTATGGCTTTGCAATGCAGGATATGCGTGGGCGATATACCTCACAAGGAGTTTATTTACCTCTATATAGCGATGGCTGGAACAAGGATCCTTACCACCCCAACCGCAAACATATTTTAGATTTAACGCCTTTAAGCGACCCTAAAAATGGTAACAAACATGAAGATGGTTATAATAGCATACAAATTATTTTAAATAATCTAAAAAAGGGGTTCGACTTAAATAACGATAATATAGCGGATACAGTAGACAATATGTTCAACGGTAGAATTGGAACTTTTGGTGCTTCTGCATTGGGTTATAACCAATACCAGGAAGCGGCAGCGCATAAAATAGACCCCACACAGCCCGGGTTAAAATGTTTAATGCCTATTGTGGGGCCTTCCGAGTTTTATAAAAGCACAGGCTTTCATAATGGCGTATTTAGGGACCGACTGGTAACGGGATGGCTTAAAGGACAAATATTTACTGGTACCGACGCTAGAAACGATTTTCAGGATTCTACAGAAATCGCTAACGACAACGATATTCAAAATGACATACATAGTTCATTTGATTATGGTGTGCCAAATAAATTTGTAGCCGCAAACAACACCATTGACCACTTTTCGGCATATCGCTATTTTGATTTAAATGGCAATTTAGGTCCTGCAGGTTATTATCCTAATTCACTAGGCAGAAAAGATATGGATGCCAGCAGAGCAATGGTTAATGAATATGGCGAAGGGGATGCAAATGGTACCCATAGTAGATATTCTAATATAGAAGTTCCTATTTATAACCTTACTGGTTGGTATGACATTTTTATTGATGGGCAAATAGAATCAAGAAATTACGTTGAAAAACATGTAAGTAATACCTATGGAAATAAAAACTTGCAAAAAATTGTTATTGGCCCTTGGGCTCATGGAACAATAGGGGGGAGGGAAACTGGCGACATGAGAGGTGAAAATAAATATCCCGAAAATGTACTTAACGGTTTGGGAGCTCAGTTAGACGGAGATTCCGACCTCTCTATTTCAAAGCTCTTGAAATCAGATTTTATAACCTGGTTTCGTTATAACTTAAATTATAGCCCTAGTCAATACATTGGCGATCCTAAATTTATGATACCAGAAAGTCATACATGGCAATCAATGGGTAATGGGCTTGCATACATCAGGGTGCCTTCAACAAATTTCAAAATGACATTTTATTCCTTCTTAAATTTTATGAATGGTACCGATAGTTTAAAGAATTTAGAATACGAATATGTTATCGGATCCGACACTATAAATGGTAATATAATTAACGATACCATCAGTGTTCCTCCTACCGGAGAATCCCAAATAAATGGGCTGGACAGCACCCACATCGATCCGATTCCTTTTAAAGATTACGCCGCTGTGCCCAATGTTCGTTTTTATGTTATTGGCCCTGTAAATGACGGTGTGCCAGAAAATAGTTTAATTGGTAACTATTGGTTTTCTGCAAACACTTTTCCTATAACAGAGAATATTACAAAACAAAAAATGTTTCTGCATAATAATGGAGGACTTAATTTTGTTGCTCCTACCTCCGACGAAGGATATAAAATTTATGTACACGACCCGAACGACCCTATTTTAACAGCCGGCGGCGGTAACATGTTGGAGCAAATACCTAATAGCAATGAAGATACCGAAGGTCAGGTAGATATAGCAGGTCCGCAATATGCATCCTATACGATGAATCGTGCAGGTGTGGTAAGCTTCACAAGCGATTTGATACAGGATTCGTTAAGTATGATAGGCTTTCCTGTAGCAACACTTTATGCGAAATCCAATCCTACAGGCGCTGTTGGAGGCACCACCGACACCGATTTTATGGTTCGTATATTAGATGTATATCCCGATGGTAGAGAAATGTTTGTGGTGGAAGGTGCTGTAAATGCTAGAGCGAGGCTATATGCTAAAAACTTAGTTGAAAATCCGAGCATGGATGAAGACTACCCCTTTGCCAATGACCAAACTCCTTTTACTAATATTAATGTAAACGAAGTGTACGAATATAAATTTAAATGCTTCCCGATAGCATACGCATTTGGGAAAAATCATAAAGTAAAAATTTTAATCAGCAGTAGCAATTATACGCGTTTTCAGGTAAACCCTAATATTCCAATAGCGGATGGGGAGTTTTTCAGAAGAAAGCCTGGCGATGGTCAGGGAACTAACAAAACGCCTGACGGCAGTTTTATGATGCCTCGCGTTGCTGTTCAAAGAATAGCATTTTCTTCGGAATACCCTTCAAGTATAGAACTACCAGTTTATAAAGGCTCCGAAATTTTAAGTGTAGGTAAAAAAACGCCTGCCATTATGGACGTGCTAGTATATCCAAATCCTGCATCTGAAACAATATCCATTTATTTGTCTAAAAATGCAGCATACAAGGCCGTATTATACGACCTCACCGGCAAACAATTACTGCAGTCGAAAAGCTTTAATGAGACAGTAAATATTAATGTAATGGATGTGCCTGAGGGGCTTTACTTTGTTGAAGTAACCAATAATAAAACCGCAGAGAAAATTACCAGCAAAGTTGTTATTAATCACGCGGATTAATCAAACGGGCATCAACAAATAAGCGGGATTGATAATAAAATTAGAATAAAACTTTTTGTAGGCGCTTAACAATTTATTTTTTACTTGTCAGCCAATCGGCTAATTGCTTTTAAACTATCCAGGTTATCTGGATTAAGCTGTAAGGATTTTTTATAGTTTAGCAATGCTAGGTCCTTTTGCCCCATTAAACGATAAGCGTCCCCTAGTCCATGGTAAACAGTCCATGATTGTGGGTAATATAATTCATTCAATTTAAATAATTTAATTGCATCCTCTGTTTTTTTTGCTTTTAGCAATTTAAACCCGATATTGTTATACTGTTCAATATTATATGGCTTATTAAAAGGGGCCAAGCCAGCAAGTTCATTTTTAATAATATTAGTTTGATTTATAAAATAATCAAAAGGTATAATATCCTCCAGCAAATCGGTTTCATATTGAATTAAACAATCACCTAAATAGGAGTATTTATCATAAGGAACGTATTTGCAATAGCTATATGCCTTGAACATCCTGTCGCCATCAATTAAAAACACAGAATCCCGCTGCAGCATAATCATTTGGTTGAAATTACAATATGCCGCTAATGCCAATTGAGAATAATTTTGTGAGGCATTTTTGAAGCCACCATAAGTAGTTTGCCATACTGTTTGTATTAATTGCATACCCCCTTCACAAGGGTTAATTTTCCGAATAACACCAGCCACATTTCCAGAACCAGCATGGTAAGCATGAAGCACTAATAATCGAAACCATAAATCTGTTTCTTTATATTGTAAATGCGCGCTGTCCAATATTGTTTTTACATATGGTATACAAATGCGTTTTAGCAAACGAGATGCCCCTAATGCAGATTTTTCTATGTCTGTACGTTCATCAATTTGTCCGTTTACTATAAGGCCTTGGTGTTTTGCAACCGCTTTCATAAGCTGAAAAGGGCCATTAGCGCCAACAGTAGATTTAGTGTTCATTTTCCCTGGGCTCTCAATTAATAAAATAGCTTGAGCGTACCAAGGATCCACATCATTTTGCTTAAATACATTTATGGATCTATTGATAGTGGGCATTACTTTTTTAAATTCATAAAAATCTTGTTTTCCTGCTGTTATATAAACAACTACGCTGTCTCCAATATTATTAAATTTACGCAGACTATCTTTATATATTGTGCGCTGTGTTTCAGAGAGCTTGGTCCATGCTTTTGTGGAAATACGGTCGAGCATTTTGCGATTAGTAGCGGAACTTACAATAGCCGAATCGGGGCTAAGTTTCATTATTTGCTGCCAGAATTTTGTTTGAGGTAAATTAGGCCAGCCTTCACTATATAAAGCCGAGTCATTAATAAATTTCATTTTAGTTACATCCTTATAAGCTACCACATACTTTTCTATAAGAGGAGTCTTGTTCGTATTCGCTTGCGCAATTGCAAAAAAAGAAATCCCATTAGTAAGCAATAGCATTACTATAAGAGCTAATAAATATTTATTATTAAAAGTTTTCAAAATATGTTTTTTTATAAAGGTAAACTATAAACAATGGTTTTTTTTGCTATAGTTGGAAACTTTTAAACAAATGTTATAAACAATTTTGTATTTTTTACGTAAAAAAAGCAGAAAGGTTTCAAAAAAACAAAAATTCTTTCTGTCTGTAAACCAATGAAATAAAGGTAATTATATAAAAAAACAGATTTGTATTTTCATTCAGCCGTAAAATTAAAGGAGGAAAAGCTAATGAAAGGTTGGGTTTAATTAAGCAATTTTAAAGGAATACTAGAAAAGAAACTGTCTAATAAAGGAGTTTTTTTTATGAAAACTACGAATAGGGCTTTACAGTAATTTTGGATTTTGTTTTTTTAATTCAGCTTCATAGCCAATATCTATATTTAAATTATAACCATGAGCTGCAGCAACAGCTAATTTATCGCATTGGTTATTTTCTTCATTGGTAGCATGCCCTTTAACCCATACTAATTTCACATGATGCTTTCTATATATATTTAAAAATCTTTTCCACAAATCGGGGTTTTTTTTCTCTTTAAAATTTTTTTTCTCCCATGCAAAAACCCAGTTTTTTTCAACGGCATCAACCACATATTTTGAATCGGAATAAACTGTAACAGTAGCAGCGTCCTTTTTTAATGCTTCCAATGCAATAACTACTCCTAATAATTCCATACGGTTGTTTGTAGTTAAGCGAAAGCCTTCTGAAAGCTCTTTTCTTAAATTCCCTGACAGCAAAACTATTCCATAGCCTCCCGGCCCAGGATTTCCAAGTGATGAACCATCGGTATAAATTGAAATCATTTTATTGAAATTAAATTGCTAGCTCCTATATTTCGTGTCCAAAAATATTTTAATTATTAACAGCTAATTTTCACGAAATAAAAAATTAGCAATGTTATTAGATCTGTCCTCTTTTTTTCTTAATAAAAGAAAAATTAAATTTAGAAATTATAGTTTAATTTATTTTGTTCTAGCTCCTGATAAATTAGGGGCACATTCTCACAAAGTTCGTCTATTTTATTGATTTTTTATAATTTTGTTTCACCTCCTAAATCGGCTTCATTGAGTTGGGAAGCTAAATTTTTTTTATTAAAATACCGACTTTAGCATAGTAAGAATGGAAGCCGAAATCATTTCTATACCAATTGCTAACACCAGAAAACCCATAATTTTTGAGAGAGATTTTAATCCTGCATTACCCGTGTATTTTAAAATTTTTGGAGCAATTGAAAAAATTAAATAAATAGAAAACGCTACTCCTATTATCGCCAACATTATTGTTACTTTTTTTACCGGTTCAGGATATTCAAGCCTCATGTTGATTAATAGTGAAATAGAACCGGGGCCCGCAAGTAAAGGCATAGCTAAAGGACTAAAAGAGATATCTTCTTTTTCCATTGCTTCTTTCTTTGTTTTCCCTTTCACATCAGCCTTGTGTTTAGCGTTAAGCAATAAGAAACCCGATCGGGAAATAATCATTCCTCCTGCAATTTTTAATGCATTAATGGATATTCCAAAAAAACCAAGAATATGTGAGCCTACAAAATATGCACAAGCACATATCAAAATAATATACATACACGTTTTTCTGATTTGGTAATTTCTCCATTTAGCATCATGGTTTTCTGTTAAAGAAATAAACACAGGAAGTGCACTGAGAGGATTAATTAGTGCGAAGAGTGCAGCAAAACTGCTGATAAGATATGAAATTGTCATAAATTGATTCTGATATTTTTTGCAAAGATACTTTGTGTGGTATTTGTGAAACCTAAGAAATCGTTAAGGAATTATTAATTTTTTGAATTAAACAGCAATAACGACGGCAAAAGAATATTTTATAATTTATATATTGTGCCCTTTGCGTTTTATTGACTTTAAGGATTTTGGTTAAGAAAAGCCTTCGACAAATAAAAAATAGGCACAAGCACAGAAATTAAAGTCTGTTTTTAAAACTCAAAAAAATATTTATACAAAGTGGCTGCAACCAAAGCAATTGCGTAATTTTGCTTACCTAGTCATTGAAAATTATATTTATCAGTAACGTATTAAATGAAAAAAATAGCTGTATTTACATCAGGGGGGGATTCCCCAGGAATGAATGCTTGTATAAGAGCAGTGGTTCGTACCGGACTTTATCATGATTTGGAAATCACAGGTATTGTGCATGGTTACGAAGGATTTATAAACAATGAAACAATTCCATTAGTAGCCAAATCCGTTGCTAATATTATACATCGTGGCGGCACAATTTTAAAAACTGCCAGAAGTGCAAGTTTTTTTACAATAGAAGGAAGGGAAAAAGCTTTAGAAAATATAATA
>CAMBDK010000143.1 GCA_945865315.1 Chitinophaga pinensis
TTTGGAATCTTTGTTGCCGTGGATCTCAAAATATAGATTTAGGTTGTCTGAAGTTTTATAATACATAATTATTTAAATTGGTTTGATTAAAATCATCCATGTTTATTAGCTAATAACTTTTCAATAAATATTCCTTTAACTTTTATCCATAAATAACAAAAGATAGCAGAAAAAAGGAAGATAAAAACAAAGCTCCATATAAGCTGGCCAGGAGAGTTCACCGTTTTATATAAATCAGTTGCAATGTTTCCTATTATTAACCATTGAAATACATATAACACAGTAATGTTTTTTCCTAGAAATTTAATAAAATTAAAAATCCGTGTTGTACCAAATAATTTTTCAATTTCATGGATAAAAAAAGAATAAAAAGAAATAAAAATTAAAACCCATAAAAAGAATAAAATGCCATGATGGTAATAACTTGGCAGATCTGATGAAATTGAAATACCATATTTTATTGTAAATAATAAAAAAGATAAAAATAAAATTCCAATGATAATTTTTGATTTAAAATTGTTTAAAATATCAAGAGAGAGAGATTGACGTAATTTATAAAATAAGATACCCGCCAAAGCATATGAAAACCATGGAAAAAAGGGGAAGTAAGACCACCAGGAGGCGCCATAAAATAAGGATGCGCCATATTTTAAGAAGGATGGCAATAAAGTGAAATTTAGGAGCACAGTACCTAGCAATGCAACGCAAAACATCAACAAAATTATCACAACATAACTTCTATCAAGTAAATTCTTTAACAATGCTATGCTAATAATACTTATTCCTGTTAGTTGCAGTATATCAATACCAAAAATATAAGGTAAAATATCGTATTTTTTTGTTCCTAAAAAAACAGAAAAGATTAAATTGAAATTCAATGCGAAATTTAATACAAGGCCACCAAAAAAATATTTCAGCCCCCGTATTACCAATACTTTGGTAGATTTTTTTGATTCTACTATAAAGTAGCCTAATAAAATAATAAATACAGGAGCTACCGCCGGGCCACCCAAGAAAAGTAAAAATTTACCTGCGGTACTTTCGGAAATATCATTTGTGGCGAATAATTCAATGATATGAACTTGTATCATTAATATTGCTGCTATACCTTTTAATAAATCAGCAGTTTTTATTCTGGATGAAGTAATATCTTTTTCAAGTTTCAAGTTTCCTGAATTTATTTGATATTATTTTTTTTGCAGTTTCAGGGTTTGTTAGAGTTAAATAAATAGTGTAATTACATCCTAAGGCATTGTTAAGAAATAAATGGTACAGAATTGGCGCAGTAATTTTATTCTTTTTCAATGCGTAAAACTGGCGAATAGCCTTAGTTATTTAACGATTTTACAAAACAGAAAAATAGCAAAAGAACAAGGCAAAATATATTAGTTATTTTTTCAATGCCTAATAATTAATTTCCAAATTCACTCATAAATCGAATGCGCATCAATCGAATTTCTTCTTCGGTATAATCATCTTCACCAAGCTCTGCAATTGCTGCTTCTATAGAATCGGTATTAGACTCTTTAAAATATTCCAATGCTTCTTGTTGTTTATCTTCATCTACTGTATCATTAATATAATATGCTATATTAACTTTGGTTCCAGAAGAAACAATACTTTCTATTTCTGAAATTAAATCAAATAAACTCAATCCTTTTGCACTTGCCACATCTCCTAGAGGTAATTTCCTATCAATGCTTTGTATGATGTGAACTTTTAATCCAGATTTATTAACGATGGATTTTACCACCAAATCGGATGGTCTTTCAATTTCATTTTCTTCAACATATTTAGCAATGAGTTCGAGGAAGTCTTTACCAAATTTTTGGGCCTTGCCTTGACCTACACCAGTAATATTAACCAATTCATCCATTTTTATTGGATATTGAATTGCCATTTCCTCTAATGATAATTCCTGAAAAATAACGTAAGGAGGTAATTTTAATTTGTGGGCTGTTTGTTTTAATAAATCTTTTAATGCACCAAATAAAGCAGGATCAGCGCCCGATCCCCTTTTATTTCCAGAACCATCTTCATCATCATCGCTTTCTGCATTTTCGTAATCATGATCTTTTGTAATCATCATACTAAATGGTTCATCCATAAAAGTTTTACCTAAAGGACTTACTTTTAATAAACCATAATTTTCAACATCTTTATTTAAAAGGCCCGATACAAGTGCCTGTCGAATAACAGCATTCCAATATTTTTCATTCTTATCATCTTCTGCACCCTTACCAAAACATTCTAATTCATTATGTTTATATGATTTGGTTGTTGAGTTTGTATAACCCAATAATATATTAATGATGTCTTTAGTTTTAAACTTTTCTTTAACATCCATTATCGCTTCAATGGCTAATGCCACATCATCCATGCCTTCAAATTTTTGTTTTGGATTACGGCAGTTGTCGCACATTCCACCACATCCAGCTTCATCAAACTCTTCTCCAAAATAATGCAATAAAAATTTTCTTCTGCAACTAGATGTTTCGGCGTAAGAAACAGTTTCATGCAACAATTGTTTACCTATTTCTTGTTCAGAAACAGGCTTACCTTTCAAAAATTTCTCCAATTTAATAATATCATCATAGCTATAAAACGTTACACAATTCCCTTCACCACCATCTCTACCTCCACGCCCTGTTTCTTGATAATAACCCTCCAATGATTTTGGAATATCATGGTGGATAACGAAACGCACATCGGGCTTATCTATGCCCATACCAAAAGCTATTGTAGCAACTATTACATCAATATCTTCCATTAAAAAAAGATCTTGCGTTTTGGCACGCTCTTTTGCCTCAAGTCCTGCATGGTAAGCCAAGGCTTTAATACCGTTTACACGAAGTGTTTCAGCAAGTTCATCTACTTTTTTGCGACTCAAGCAATATACAATACCAGATTTACCTTGATGGCCTTTAATATATTTAATAATTTCTTTTATTGCATTTGTTTTTGGACGTATATCGTAATAAAGATTGGATCTATTGAAAGAGGATTTATAAAGGTTAGCACTTGTCATACCTAAATTTTTTTGAATATCCTGTTGTACTTTTGGAGTAGCTGTAGCAGTTAGAGCCATTATAGGCACTTTCCCAATCATTTCTATTATTTGTCGCAGTCTTCTGTATTCTGGCCGGAAATCATGGCCCCATTCTGAAATACAATGCGCCTCATCAATAGCAAAAAACGAAATTTTTATTTCCTTGAAAAAAGCTACATTAGACTCTTTGGTTAAACTTTCAGGAGCAACGTACAATAACTTAGTTTTCCCATCTGTTATATCTTTTTTCACTTTCAATATTTCAACTTTTGATAAGGATGAATTAAGAAAATGCGCAATACCTTCTTCATTACCAAAGTTACGCAAAGCATCCACTTGATTCTTCATCAAGGCTATTAAAGGTGAAATAATTATAGCTGTACCTTCACTCACCAATGCTGGTAATTGATAACACAATGACTTACCTCCGCCAGTAGGCATGATTACAAAAGTATCCTTACCCTCCATTAAACTTGAAATAATTACTTCTTGCTGCCCCTTAAAGCTGTCGAATCCAAAAAATTTTTGTAAACATTGTTGAAGGGATGTGTCTACATCTAGCATTGTTTTAATATTTTTGATTTTTAATTTGAGTTTATTAAAATGTAATAGAAAAAAAAATTAATTTTATAGCGTTTTTAGATTATCACAATTTTACTTTTTCATATGCGTCTTTGTAAATGTAAATATATGATATAATTTTTAAAAACAACCAACTGAATTATACTTTATTTTAAATATTCTACCAATTGAATAAATCTATCGATAAAATAACAAAACTTGCAATAGCTACATTGACTATTGAGTCGGACTCAATAAGGAATTTAATTAATTACATCAATAATGATTTTATTGCATGTGTTCATTTAATATATGAATCAAAAGGAAGAGTGGTTATTACAGGTATTGGCAAAAGTGCAATAATAGCTCAAAAAATAGTAGCGACTTTTAATTCAACAGGTACGCCTTCTATTTTTATGCATGCCGCTGATGCCATACATGGCGATTTGGGAACCCTTCAGCAGGATGATATTGTAATTTGTATTTCAAAAAGTGGAAATACGCCTGAAATAAAAGTATTAGCGCCTTTATTAAAAATAGGAGGAAATAAATTAATTGCATTAGTTGGCAATATTGATTCCTATTTGGCAAAACAGGCTGATTATATTTTAAATTCTACAGTCGATAAAGAGGCTTGCCCATTTAATCTCGCTCCTACCTCCAGTACTACCGCTCAATTAGCAATGGGAGACGCTTTAGCTGTTTGTTTACTTGATTACAGAGGCTTTTCAAGTAAAGATTTTGCAAAGTATCACCCTGGTGGAACATTGGGTAAAAAGTTATATTTAAAAGTTTCTGATATTTCTTCCTATAACCAAAAACCACAGGTGAGTCCTACTGATTCGATACAATCGGTTATTATGGAAATTTCATCCAAACGATTAGGTGCTACTGCTGTTATTGATAATATGGAATTGGTTGGTGTAATTACCGACGGAGATTTAAGAAGAATGCTTGAAAAGGGCAATTCTATTAATGATTTAAATGCTTCGCAGATAATGAATAAAACGCCAAAAAAAATTGAGGCCGAGGAGTTGGCAATAAATGCAATGGTAATTATGGAACAAAATAATATCACGCAATTAATAGTAACAGAAAATGGTAAATATCATGGTTTCGTGCATTTGCATGATTTAATTAAAGAGGGAATTCTTTAATACCAAATACCAATATGTTTTTATAACCTAGCAATATCAGCATTTTAGCACTTAAATAGTATTTTTAAAATTTGTTAATAAAAATAGATTTGTTATTTAAATTAAGATTTGCATATATATATAGTATATAAACATTTTTAAAAAACATTTTACCTAGAAGAATATATTAAAATGACTGACAGTAGTAGCATAAATTTAAAACAAAGCACAACAGTAGTAACTGAAGGTGTTTATAGAATAGCCGCTATTGTTCCTGCATTTAATGAAGAAGAGGCTATAACTTCTGTGGTGAATGATATCAATCAGCTAGCGGCAGAAAAAAAATTATTAATAGATGTAATTGTTGTAAATGATTGCTCTAAAGATTCTACTTCTGAGGTTATTTCCAACATAAATTGCATTGCTATAAATTTACCTATTAATTTAGGAATTGGAGGGGCCGTGCAAACTGGATTTAAATATGCATTGGAAAATGGATACGACTTTGCTATTCAAATTGATGGTGATGGCCAACATCCAGCTTCTGAAATACCTAAAATTATAAATGCAGCTGTTAATGGTAATTTGGACGTTGTTATTGGCTCGAGATTTATTACAAAGGAGGGTTTTCAATCATCCGCTTTTCGTAGGATAGGAATTAGCTACTTTAAGTGGTTAAATCATTTATTAGTAGGTACTGTTATTTTTGATAGTACTTCGGGGTTTCGGTTAATTAACCGTAAAGTATTAACCATAGTATCCGAGTATTACCCTGATGAATATCCTGAACCAGAAGCTATTATTGTATATTCCCTTAATAATTTTAAAATTGGTGAGGTCTCTGTTTCAATGAAGGACCGCCAGGGCGGGGTTTCTTCAATAGGCACATTTGCCTCCGTTTATTATATGTTAAAAGTTACTCTTGCAATAATTTTTACATTTATAAGAATGAAATTTAAAAGGATTTAACGAATACAATTAGATAATTATATAAATATTGTAATAAATAATTATTAATTAAATTTATATTTTAATATTAACTTTTTTTTTAAAAAAAATATGGTAAAAATTCAGATTATAGCGATATTAGTTAGTTTATTATTTTTATTATACATCGTCCGATTAATCATTAGAGGTAAGTTGCGTGAGGAGTATTCTATTGTTTGGATAGTTTGTACAATAATATTAATTCTGTTTTCATTATGGCGCGATGGACTGGAGCTTATTGCTGATTTTGTAGGGGTATACGAAGCTCCTAATCTTGTTTTTACTGGCGCTATATTCGCAATTTTAATTTATCTTTTACATTTAAGTATTGTTGTTTCGAAATTACATTCTCAAAATAAACAGCTGGCTCAGGAGATTGCTCTATTGAAAAACAAGATTTCAGAAAAAAGTAAAGTCTAATATATGACTTAGAAAAAACAGAGTAGAATCCAATAATAATAAGCCTTTAAAACATTTCTACCAGCTATTTTTTGCCTCATTACCATTTTTTTAATTCGATTTCAATGGCCTAGCAAAAGCAATTACATCCTTGTCTGTAATTGTTTTATCGCAAAGTATTATTAATCGTTCCACTACATTTCTAAATTCACGTATATTACCTGTCCAATTAATTTTTTGCAATTCTTTAATTGCATCTTTGGTAAGTATTTTATTGTGCATTCCATGGTCCATGGTAATTAATTTAAAAAAATGTTCGGCCAATAAAGGAATATCCTCCTTACGATCGTTCAATGATGGAACATGAATTAAAATAACACTCAAGCGATGATATAAATCCTCACGGAAATTACCAGCAGCAATTTCTTTTTGCAGATCTTTATTGGTAGCAGCAATAACTCTTACATTAACTTTAATTTCTTTCTCCCCTCCTACCCGGGTAATTTTATTTTCTTGTAAAGCACGCAATACCTTCGCTTGCGCCGAAAGACTCATATCTCCAATTTCATCTAAAAATATAGTTCCCCCCTCCGCTTGTTCAAATTTGCCTTTACGCTGCGCTACAGCAGAGGTAAAAGCTCCTTTTTCATGACCGAACAATTCACTTTCAATTAATTCACTAGGTATAGCAGCACAATTTACTTCAATTAAGGAAGCATTTGCTCGGTTACTTTTTTCGTGTAACCACCTTGCTACCAATTCTTTTCCACTTCCATTTCCACCGGTTATTAAAACTCTTGCATCCGTTGGAGCCACCCGCTCAATCATTTCCTGAATTTGCAAAATTGCTTTTGAATTTCCAATCATATCAAAAGTTTTATTCACTATTTTTTTCAAAACTTTAGTTTCAGTTACCAAAATTGATTTATCCATCGCATTGCGTATAGTAAGCAACAAGCGATTTAAATCCAGAGGCTTTGCAATAAAGTCGAATGCTCCTTTTTTTACAGCCTCTACAGCTGTTTCAATATTGCCATGGCCTGAAATCATTACCACAGGAGTATCGGCAGCAATTTGCATTATTTTTTCCAATACTTCAATACCATCCATTTTAGGCATTTTTATATCACATAAAATTATGTCATATCTCCCTTTCTGAATCATACTAATACCTTCAGAGCCATCTATTGCATCATCTACAATATACTTTTCATATTCTAAAATCTCTCGCAATGTTTTACGAATACTCTTTTCATCATCAATGATTAATATTTTTTTCATGGTTTCCCCTTTTTTTATCCTTTTGAATTATAAATCATTTTAGCTTATATAAATTGCTGTTTTTTTATAAATATTCGTAACTTTTAACGCCTGCGTTTTATGTGATGCTTATTTTGTTAACTAATACAAATATTTCCAAAATAAAAACAATTACTCTTTAATGAAACAAATATAATTGTTTTTTTCCGACAATAAATTTCTATATTTTCGATAGTTTATATTGATTTTCAGTTAAAAATCAGACTCTTTTTATGGCTTATATAAATTTATTCAATTGTTTTTTTTAACTTTACACACTATTATGAGAGATGTTTTTTATACCATTTTATTAATCTGGATATTTTGGAAAGTTTTTAACAGTATTACTGTTTATAAAACAAAGCAAGGTGCTGCGTCCAAGGACCAAGCCCAAAATAATAAATCCTCAGAGGGACAAATTTCTTATGATAAAATACCTCCATCAAAAAAAACTATTAATAAAGACAATGGTGAGTATGTGGATTACGAAGAAATAAAATAAACAAGATATATTTTTTTGTTTTTTT
>CAMBDK010000144.1 GCA_945865315.1 Chitinophaga pinensis
TTGCCAACCAGTAACACCTCCACCTACTAGTGCGGACGAATCAACAAAATCGATATTTTGATTTAAACACACATCCGCAAAACTAAAATCGGCAGTGGGTAAACAATACACCTCTGCTGTTTTTATAAGCGAGTCTATACAGCCGTCGGAAGTTGTAACTGTCAATTTTACGTTGAATATATCACAGGTAGCGTAGGTATGTGTTGCGTTTTGAAGCGCAGATGTATTAGCATCGCCAAAATCCCAATTTCTATTTAAAATATTCAAGGTGCTTAAATCATCGAAAATCATGGCCGTATTTTTACATACTGGATTCAAGTTAAATATTACCTGTGGCAAGGGTTTTACATGCACATTTATTGAACTTGTATTTTCACATCCGGACGCATTTGTAACAGTAACAGAGTAGGAGGTATTCACAGTTGGCCCTACTTTAATAACTGAATTGGTTGAATTGCCAAAATCCCATAAATAGGATGTACCACCAGAAACAGAGAGGCTTGTACTGTCTCCAACACAAATTATAGTGTCGCCAGAAAAGCTTACGGTGGGCGCTGGTATCACCTCCACTATGACACTATCAGTATTCGAACAGTTGTTTATATCTAAGCCTGTAACGAAATATTTTGTTGTAACTGCAGGTGATGCAATTACCACTGCACCTGTACTTGTATTTAATCCAGCAGTTGGCAGCCAAGAATAAGTTACAGCACCGGTAGCTGTAAGTGTTTCACTCATCCCAGCACAAATTGGAGGAGATATTGAAACCTGACAGTTGGTATCAAGCACACCAAAAGCTAAATTGCAATACGTTTCACTTTGAAGATAATCAAATGAAATACAAGTATGTATGCCGGGGAACCTTATTATTGTAAAGCCTTCTGTACCCACAAATGTGGTATTATTAGGATACGACATGCCTAATCCGGCCCAAATTACATCGTAAGGTGTTGAGGTATTAATTTGGACAGTATTACCAGGGTTACCTATACTTGACATTGCAATTTGAGGGCTTAAAACTGGCTGGTTGAAACAAAAGGTAAATAAGCCCGCTAAATCATTCCTTAATGCTGTATTATTTGATGGTACATTATACTGTGTTGGAAAAACACCACCATTATACATTCCACCGGTAGTAGATAATCCACCCGATGGTTTAGTGACTTGAACATTTATATTGGAAGAGATAATTCCTAATCCCCCATTACTATTAACTGAAGTCCAGCTTGCCCAATTTAATTTAGTGGAATCGCAGAGGGGATTAATAGGCCTCTCAATATTAACATCTGGAAGGGGATTTACCGTAAGAGTAAAATCTGTAATATTTCCACATCCATTAGCATCGAGCCCGGCAATAGAATATATTGTGCTTATAGCAGGACTAGCCGTAACAGCGCTCCCAACAGCAGAACTTAAATTTAATGCTGGTGACCAAGTATAGGTATTGGCTCCGCTTGCTGTTAATAATAATGAAGAACCAATACACATAGAAGGAGAAGAGGGAGAAACTGAAATTATAGGAAGGGGATTCACTATAACACTGGCAGAGGCTGTTCCAAGACCACAAGTGGTGCATGAAATTGTTCCCCGGATACAAGAAGAAGTTTGATCCGTTGAAACAGTATAATTACCTGTTGTATTTACAGTTATACTCTGTGTAGTTGCGCCATTACTCCATAAATAAGAAAATGCATTACTAGCAGTAAGTGTAACGGATTGCCCTTGACAAATTGATAATGGTCCACTGGCTGTAATTACTGGTTGCGCGGGTGCAGATAATGTATAAACCCCCAATTCACGGATAGCAATCCAAGAAGGGGAAGCATTTGATTGAATTCTTACCCCTCTCACATTATTTAAGGGTGCACTGCTATAGCATTTTTCTATTAATTGTCCTGTAATAAAAAAACCTGAAATTACATCTGCAGTAGTCCATGTAAGCATGTCCTGCGATATTAATATTTCATGATTAACATTGCCGTTAGGCACCATGTCAAACATGATATTAATGTTATTAATAGTATAGGTAGCAAGCAAGTCAATTTCTAAGGTTTGAACAGCAAAGCCACCCGAATTCCACCCGTCGGAACAGCTTCCATTTATGGCATTGGCTGGTACATTGGAAAGGTAAATTCCACTACCTGTTACTGGCTTACCAATGGCTACATTATCGCATTGCGCATTGGTTCTATTTAGAAACAAGCAAAATATAATGAATAATAAAAGTTCAGTTTTTTTCATGAAAACTTTTCATCAATAATGGCCAATAACTTGCGAACGCATGCTAGTGAAATTTTGTATTAACAAGATTTCTAAACTTAGACGAAGAAATACTCCTAATGGTTGCAATGTAAATTTAATAACAATTCTTTTCAATACCTGTAAAGGTAAAAAAAATTACAATCCTAACAGGTTTCTTTAAAATATTGAAAAATCAACTATATTTACCAACTATTTTAGCATTTGAATTAAATATTATACTATTAAATATGAAAAACTATTCAAAAATTTTCACACTTGCTTTTTTCATTATTGTCATTAACACCTACGGGCAATTCCCTATAAATACATATCAAAGTTCAAGTAACCAATATTATTGGAAAAACAGGAAACCTTTTGATGGTTACTGGCAACAGGATGTTCATTATACGATTAACGCATCCATTGATGATAAATCCGATATTATTGATGGCAGCTTAGAATTAAAATATACCAATAATTCTCCCGATGAATTAGCATTTGTATATTTCCATTTATTTAGCAATGCCCAAGCTAAAGGCTCCTACTTAGCTGATTTATATAAAAATAATGGATTAAAATTAAATTATGGTAAATACCAGGAGCTAGGATTAGGCACCAACGTTTCAAAAATCACCCTCAATGGTGCTGACTTAAAAACAGAACAGGATAATACTATTTTAAAAGTTTTTCTTCCAAAACCAATAAAAGCTGGAGAAAATATTGTTTTAAAAATTGATTTTAAAACTTATTTTGATAACGGCACCATCCGTAATCGGATGAAATTATTTAATGCATGGGGTAATAAACATTATGATGTTGTGCATTGGTATCCCCGTATTTCGGTATATGACCGTAAATTAGGATGGGATACAGACCAGCACATGGATCACGAATTTTATGGTGATTTTGGCACGTATGATGTAGCCTTTACATTTCCAAATAATTATATTATTGGTGCTACTGGCGAGCTAATAAATAAAGAAGAGGTGCTGCCAGACGATTTACTGGCAAAATTAAATATTAAGAACTTTAAGGATAAACCCTGGAACCAGCCACCATCTGTAATTATAACGCCCGACGGCACCAAAAAGACCTGGAAATTCCATGCAGAAAATGTTCATGATTTTGCTTTAACAGCAGACCCTACTTATCGTATAGGAGAGGTAAAACTTATGCTAGTAGGGCAAAACAACACGCAGGTAGAAGTGAGTTGCATTTCACTTGCCCAGGAACCACATGCCTCCCGTTGGCAAAATGCTGCTGAATATACTGCAAAGGTTATTAAAGTTAATTCCGAAGATTTTGGAATGTATGGCTACCCAAAAATGATTGTTGCCGACGCGCAGGATGGGATGGAATACCCAATGCTCACTTTAGATGGTGGGTACGATCCTGATTATCGGGATTTATTGGCTCACGAAATAGGCCATAACTGGTTTTTTGGTATGGTGGGCTCCAACGAAACATACAGAGCTGCATTAGATGAAGGCTTCACCCAATTTTTAACTAATTGGACTTATGAAAGAATTGATGGAAACCAACGCGTTAAATTTGCAGCGAAATCAAATTATGTGCAACGTTTTACCGAGCCTGATTATGTTCGTAACAGTGAAGTTTACAATGGATATATGAATGATGCTGCAAGAGGAATAGAAACTAACATTAACATTCACTCTGATGGATTTGGTGGAGCTATTAGGCATGGTGGAGGATACCGTCAAGTATATATGAAAACTGCAACAATGCTTTATAATTTACAATATACCTTGGGTGACTCTTTGTTTTTAGTGGCCATGCAACATTATTTTAATCAGTGGAAATTTGCTCATCCTTATATTGAAGATTTCCGAAGTTCTATGATACAATTTACAAAAGTAGATCTCAACTGGTTTTTCGACCAATGGATTGAAACCTCTAAAGTTATTGACTATAAAGTAAAATCTGTTAAATCTGCTGAATTGGATGGGGAATATAAAATTGTTTTCAAAAGAAAAGGGATGCAAATGCCCTTAGATTTTGCTGTAGTAGCAAAAAATGATACCGTTTATAATTTTCATATTCCTAATAATTGGTTTGTAAAAAAAACAAAAGCCGCCATTTTACCACGATGGATTGGTTGGGATAATGTAAAAACAGAATACACTGCAATAGTTAAAATCCCTGCTGGTATCGAAAATGTAGTTATTGATCCTAGTTCGCGCATGGCTGACGTAAACATGCTCGACAACAATAAAAAAATATCTATTAAATATCGTTTCGATTCAAAAATTTACAACCCGCCAAACTGGATGCGTTACGAGTTATTTGCGCGCCCCGATATTTGGTACAATGGATATGATGGAATAAAGGCAGGGTTAAATATCAATGGTAATTACATGAATTACAAACATATTTTTGATGCCACCGTTTGGTTTAATACAGGCATTGCTCAAAATTACTTGCCAACAGATATTGCAAATGATAAATATGACAATGTAAATTTCCGCATTAGCTATCGTACCGCCACAGATAAATTCATGAAAAACGCTGCAATTTATGCTTCAGCAAAAGCATTGGATGGCTTAAATGGGTATACAATTGGTTTTGATAGAAAAGATATCAAAGGGTTAAATAAAGTTTACATGTTTTTTAAATCGATGTACCGTCATGATCTGAATGATTTAACCTATTTATTATTACCTCAGGAATGGACTCCAAACCAGTTAAATAATACCCTAAATATAGGTGTTGAGCACACCTATTATTATACTAAAGGGGTAGGTGTAATAAATTTAGGAATGCGCTCTTCTGCTCTATTAAGTGATTATGATTTCCAAGCAATTAATTTAAATGTAATTAATCGCAACCGATTAGGGAAACTAATTTTTAATACCCGATTGATTGCACAGTATGGTACGGGGAAAAATTGGGCAAGTGAATCCTCCTTATTTCTAGCGGGAGCCAATCCTGAAGAGATGATGGAAAATAAATACTCCCGTTCGCAAGGTTTTTTTGATCCTGCTTGGGCAAGTATTGGTACTTCTAGCAATACCTTTCATCAGGGTGGAGGTCTTAATTTAAGAGGTTATTCCGGCTACCTTGCTCCCCAATTATTAAGTGATGGAGTTACTACAACCAATACCTACAAAGGCCAAACTGGTGCTGCTGTAAATGCAGAATTAGAGTTTGATGGATTAGTGAAATTTAAAAAACAAAATTGGTTAACTAGAACTTTTAAATTAACAACTTATTTATTTGGCGATGCAGGCATTATTAATTATAATAGCTTGGGTGAAGATGTTTTAAAAATAAGTGACCTGAGAATGGATGCAGGGTTAGGACTTGCGCTCACTATTAAAAGTTTTGGTGTATTACAAACAGTGAATCCGCTTGTTATACGTTTTGACATGCCACTTTTTTTAAATAAGATCCCAGCAACTGATAAAGGTTTTATCCAATACCGTTTTGTTATTGGTATCAGCAGAGCTTTTTAATTGTGAATTTATTGTTTAGCATTTTTCTAAAGTAGTATAATTCATAAATTTTTTTTGCAGCATAATATTTTCTAAAAAAATGGAGAAAAAGCATCCAACGATACTCTAATAAAAAAATGGTATTTAATACTGTTTAAAAAAAATCATATTGGATTCAGCATTTTTTTTAGAATATTTTTTAAAAAATAACAGCAAATATTTGATCATTCTCATCTAAGGAATTGGGACAAAATAACCTTTCCATTTTGACTTGTTCTTTTGCAATTTTTCCGCGTTGTAAAATCGTTAAATAGCTAAGGCTATTCGCCTCATTTACGCCTTGAAAAATAACAAAATAACTACGTCAATTCTGTAAACTTTATTTTGTCCCAACTCCTAATAATATTTTTACATAATTTTGAATTCAATTAACATTATAATTATTGGAGGAGGAGCTGCAGGTTTTTTTGCAGCAATAAATTCTGCTCAGCTAAATAAAAACTGTTCTGTTACATTACTTGAAAAAAGCTCGAAAGTACTTTCTAAAGTTCGTATTTCGGGTGGTGGAAGATGCAATGTAACCCATGCATGTTTTGAAAACTCATTACTTATAAAGAATTATCCGCGAGGGGAAAAAGAACTGCAAAATGCATTCAGCAGATTTTCAGTAATGGATACAATCCATTGGTTTAAACAGCGCAATATAGAACTAAAAACAGAAAAAGATGGGAGGATGTTTCCCCTATCAGATAAGTCTGAAACTATAATTAATTGCCTGCAACAGGAAGCAGATAAAGCAGGTGTAAAAATATTAATGAATGTAGAAATTACAGAAGTTCAAAAACATTCTAATCAAACATTTACACTTTTCGCCAAGGGTGGTGGTGAATTTAAATGCGATAAATTAATTATTGCAACGGGCGGAAATCCTAAGGATGAAGCTTATGCCTGGCTTAAAAAAATAGGACACACAATAATTAAACCTGTCCCTTCTTTATTTACTTTTAATATCCCAAATGATCCAATAACGCAGCTAATGGGTGTTGCTGTTCCATCGGTGCAAATTCGCATTGGAGCTACCAATTTAGAAACAAAAGGTCCCCTATTAATAACCCACTGGGGAATGAGTGGGCCAGGGATATTGAAAACATCTGCCTACGGGGCCCGTATATTAAACGATTTGAATTATAATTTTACTGCAATAATAAACTGGCTGCCTAAATATAACGAAGAGAAACTACGGATTGAATTTGCTAACCAACGTGCTGAAAATTCGGCAAAATTAATTTGCAGCAGCACAGCTTTTGAATTACCAAAACGATTATGGGAATTTTTTATAGCTAAAGCTGGTATTGCCGAAAATTTACGTTGGGCCGATTTACCAAAAAAAAATGCAAATATCCTTATTAGCATCCTCAACAAAGATCAATACAAGGTTCTTGGTAAAACTACTTTTAAAGAAGAATTTGTTACTTGTGGTGGTGTAAGTTTAAAAGAAATAGATTTAAGTACCATGCAAAGCAAACTTATACCCAATCTGTTTTTTGCTGGCGAAATATTAGATGTGGATGGAATAACGGGTGGATTTAATTTTCAGAATGCCTGGAGTACAGGATGGATAGCTGCTCAAAATGTGATGCTTAAGGCATTGTAACGAAATAAACTATACATTTTGATTTGTTCTTTTATCTTTTTAGTAATGGTTTCTATTTTAGATGTTCTACTCGCTTTTATTTCTAATGCTCTTACCGGGTTTCTTCGAATAATGTAGCGTATTATTTTTTCGTTTTCTAGATGCTCTACTTCCATTAATTCATCTTCAAATAAAGCCAATTGAATAATATTCTTGTTAATCAAGGTTTGTATTTGTGCTCCGGCAATAGTAGTAATATAATAGTAATTAAGATCATTTATATCTTCTATCTGTGCCTGTTTTAACATTCACTTATTTCCAACGGTAATCACTTTTAAAAGTCCAGAAGTCAGTAAGATTGGCAATAGTTTTTCTTTTTTGTTTGCCTTTTTCCCGCTAGCTATGGGCAAGTATGGTTGCGGTGTAAACCTTGTCCTTGTCCTTGTCCTTGTCTTTTCTATGAATGCGTTGTATATACACTTGCTTAATATTTTGTTGAAATATATAATAT
>CAMBDK010000145.1 GCA_945865315.1 Chitinophaga pinensis
TGTCCAATATTCCTTACTGCTGCCTCCCGTAGGAGTCTGGTCCGTGTCTCAGTACCAGTGTGGGGGTTAATCCTCTCAGATCCCCTAGACATCGTAGCCTTGGTGAGCCATTACCTCACCAACTAGCTAATGTCACGCATGCTCATCTCTAACCGTTGGAACTTTAATATTAAAATGATGCCATTCTAATATACTATGGTGTATTAATCCGAATTTCTTCGGGCTATTCACCAGTTAAAGGTAGATTGCATACGCGTTACGCACCCGTGCGCCACTCGTCATCAAGTATTGCTACTCATGTTACCGTTCGACTTGCATGTATTAGGCCTGCCGCTAGCGTTCATCCTGAGCCAGGATCAAACTCTCCATTGTAAGTTTGTTTGATAATGCTCTTCTTCAAAAAAAGAAAAAATTATTATTATTTTTGGATTTGTTTCTCAATATATTATTAGAACATAATAATATAAGGGATACTTACTATTTCTTTAGACTTCTCAATATTTTCAAAGAACGTTATTTATATTTGTATCTTAATTGCTTAAGATTATAAATTCATGTTTTAAAGAACTGTTTTTTTTCAGGCGACAAATGTACTACTATTTTTTTAACTTCCAAATAATTTTACAAAAAAAAGTAATTTTATTTTTTATTGCTTTAAAATTCAAAGTACGTATCGTCTAAAACTTAAACGGGGTGCAAATGTACTATTATTTTTTAATTTACAAACTTTATTTGAAAAATATTTATTTTTTTATTTTGCTGAAAAGAACGACGCCTTTTTTAAAGCGGGTACAAATGTAAAAATCTTTTTTTAATTACCAAACTTTATTTTATAAAAAAGTTTTTTTAAAAATTATATATTTATTGCTTTTAAAGCTATTAAGAGTGTAAGTGCATTAATTATAAGCAATTAGCAATTTCCCAAAGTGATTAAAAGAGTTAAAAAAAGCAGGCCTATAAGCCGGGTTCTGTCGAGTTCTATCATTTATCTAGGCCTTTCGTTACCAAAAGGCTCAAGCAACCTACCCTCCGAATTGAGCGAGCAGCTCTTAAACTTCGGTTTATTTGGTCTTTCAACTCCCAAGGTTTACCCGAAACAACTGTTACCAATTATTTCCGTGAGCTCTTACCTCACATTTTCACCATCACCAGACATTAAGTCCTGGCTGTATTTTTCTGTGGCACTTGCTGTTCCCGTAAAAAGACGAGACCTTCCTGTTAGGAAGTGGGATGCTCTGTGTTGCCCGGACTTTCCTCTCCCCATCATTATTAGAAGGGCAGCGATAGAACGGCCTGCGAGTGCAAAGGTACTAAATAAAATGTATAATGGAATATGTTTTTTAGCTGTACTATTTATTACTTTTGTATCTTCTATTACTGAAATTAATACCTTTGTAAGATTGAGAGCTATTTTAAATCCATTTAAAGTAATAAGTAGCAAACTAAAACTTTCATATATTAAAAGGTGTATTTTTTACTTTATTTTCATGAATAATTAATAATTTCATACACCTATATATATACGTATTTAATTATTGGAAATTTTAACCTATAAACAACAATCACAAAACTATGTTACGAACACATACCTGCGGAGAGCTTAGAATTGAAAACGTAAATACAACTGTAACCATATCTGGATGGGTTCAAGGTGTTAGGGACAAGGGCTCTTTGCTGTGGATAGATTTACGAGACCGTTATGGTATTACTCAAATTACAATTGAAACTGAAAAAGCGGATAAATCGTTAATTGAGATAGCTCGTTCATTGGGAAGGGAATATGTAATAAGTGTTACAGGAAAAGTTTTAGAACGCTATTCGAAAAGTGAGAAATTACCTACTGGAGATATTGAAATTTATCCTGATAAAATTACTATACTCAATAGCGCGTTAATACCACCTTTCACTATTGAAGATGAAACAGATGGAGGGGACGATATAAGAATGAAATATCGCTATTTAGATTTGCGAAGAAATACGGTACGTAAAAACTTGGAATTACGCCATCGACTATCTATTGAAACTCGTAATTATTTAGATAAATTAAATTTTATTGAGGTAGAGACGCCAGTATTAATAAAATCAACACCAGAGGGTGCACGTGATTTTGTAGTTCCTTCACGCATGCATCAGGGAGAATTTTATGCGCTTCCACAATCCCCCCAAACATTTAAACAGTTATTGATGGTAGGCGGTTTCGATCGTTATTATCAAATTGTAAAATGTTTCAGAGATGAAGATTTGCGTGCAGACCGACAACCAGAATTTACTCAAATTGATTGTGAAATGGCTTTTGTAGAGCAAGAAGATATTTTACAAACTTTTGAAGGATTAATACGTCATTTATTTTTAGCGGTAAAAGGGGTTCAAATCCCTGAACTTACGCGGATAACATATGCTGATGCTATGAATTATTACGGTAGTGATAAGCCTGATATTCGTTTTGAGATGAAATTTGTATACTTAAAATCAGCAGCCGCAGAAAATGCTAACAATTTAGTTAATGGTGCAGGTTTTAAAGTTTTTGATGCTGCGCAAATTGTGGTTGGAATATGCGCAAAGGGTGCTGCAGAATATTCACGCAAACAATTAGATGAATTAACTGAATTTATTAAACGGCCTCAAATTGGTGCTACGGGTTTAGTTTATGCAAGATATAATGCTGATGGAACAATAAAATCTTCAGTAGATAAATTTTTCGATGAAGCAGCGTTAAAAAAATGGGCTATAGCATTTGGCGCGCAACCAGGGGATTTGATGTTGATTCTTGCAGGCGAACAAAACAAAACACGTAAAGCTTTATCAGAATTACGTTTAGAAATGGGAACAAGAATGGGATTACGAGATAAGAAAAAGTTTGCTTGCCATTGGGTAATTGACTTTCCATTATTAGAATGGAGTGAAGAAACGAGTCGTTTTCATGCTATGCATCATCCTTTCACTTCACCAAAACCAGAAGATATTAAACTTTTAGCATCTGTACCAGGTGAAGTGAGGGCAAATGCATATGATATGGTAATAAACGGAGTGGAAGTTGGTGGAGGTTCAATTCGGATTTTCAACAAGCAATTACAATCGCGGATGTTTGACCTATTAGGATTTTCAAAAGAAGATGCCGAAGCTCAATTTGGATTTTTAATGAATGCCTTTGAATATGGTGCTCCACCGCATGGAGGAATAGCATTTGGTTTTGATCGTTTGTGTTCTCTATTTGGCGGAGCGGATGTAATACGTGATTTCATAGCATTTCCAAAGAACAATTCGGGGCGAGATGTTATGATTGACTCCCCCTCTCCTATTGCAAAAACGCAATTAATTGAATTAGGAATTCCTCTTTCTTAGACTTTTATTAATTAGACTCAATATAAAATTGGAAATGAAATTCGGATTTTTTTTTTAGTTCCAAAAAAACTAGCAGGAAAGAATTATTTTAAATTAAATACTATAATTTAAAAGTGCTGTAGCAACTACAAAATCTATCGGAGTGGTAATTTTTACATTTTCGGGGTTACCCTCAATTAAATTTATATTTACGCCCATTGCTTCTAAAACGCTTGCATCATCTGTAAATGAAGTATTATAATCTCTTAAAAAAGCATTTTTAATTAAACTTGACTGAAAACATTGTGGCGTTTGAATTATAAAATAATTTCTTCGGTCGACCGAAAAATTACTATTATTTTTCACTTCGCGGATGGAATCATTTAATGGCATTACTGGAATTGCATTACCTTTTATTTCGGCAGTTTTAAATGCATTATTAATAGTTTTATTATTAACTAAAGGCCGAGCGGCGTCATGAATTCCTACTAAACAGTTTTCGGGAACCAAAGATAATGCATTTTTTACAGAGTGAAAACGAGTTTCCCCACCATTTACAAGCTGGTGGGGAATTGAAAAATGATGTTTTATACAAAGTGATTTCCATTGCTCCATAAGAGAGAATAAAAGCACTACTATAATATTTACTTCGGGGATTAATTCAGTAAACTTTTCAATAGAATGCATCAAGATTGGTTTCCCATTAATTTCGAGAAATTGTTTTGGAGTAGCCGAATTCATTCTTGATCCACTACCTCCTGCAACAATTATTGCATATACCCCTCCCCTGCCTTCTAGCTCCATTTTATTGAATAATTTAAGGACAGAATTGGATGCTCTATATTATTAAAAATCATTTATTTCTTGGTATGTATTACCATATAGAATAAACCCATTAGAACCTTTTGATTACAATATTAACATTGCGTCACCATAAGTATAAAAATGATATTTTTCTTTGATGGCTTCTTTATATGCTTTAACCATTAAATCGTAACCGCCAAATGCGCAAACCATCATGAATAGAGTTGATTCAGGGATATGGAAATTAGTTATCATACAGTTTGCGATACTAAAATCATAAGGAGGAAAAATAAACTTATTGGTCCAGCCATCGTATGGTTTCAAAAAACCATCATTAGAAACAGAGGATTCAATAGCTCTCATAGCAGTAGTTCCTACAACACAAATCTTCTTTTTTGCTTCACGAGATTTATTTACGATAGCACAAGCATTATCCAAGATAATAACTTGTTCCGAGTCCATTTTATGCTTTGTTAAATCTTCCACTTCTACACTACGAAAAGTTCCCAAGCCAATATGTAAGGTAACATTTGCAATATTTACCCCCTTTAATTCCAATCGTTTTAATAACTCACGACTAAAGTGCAAACCAGCTGTAGGGGCAGCAACTGCTCCTTCATTTTTTGCAAATACAGTTTGATAACGACTTTTGTCTTCTTCCGTTGGAGCTCTTTTAATATATTTAGGGAGAGGAGTTTCGCCCATATCGTTTAATGTTTTACGGAAATTTTCGTAAGAACCATCATATAAAAAACGCAAAGTACGACCACGCGAAGTAGTATTATCAATAACTTCAGCCACCAAGGTTTCATCATCACCAAAATACAGTTTGTTTCCAATACGTATTTTACGAGCCGGATCCACTAACACATCCCACAAACGGCTTTCGGCATTAAGCTCACGTAATAAAAAAACTTCTATTTTAGCGCCTGTTTTTTCTTTATTACCATACATTCTAGCAGGAAACACTTTGGTATCATTAAGGATCATACAGTCGCCATCGTTAAAATAGGACAAAACATCTTTGAAAATTTTGTGTTCAATTTTCCCTGTTTTGCGGTGTACTACTAACAATCTTGCTTCATCTCTTACTTTGGCAGGAGATTCAGCTATTAATTCCTTTGGCAGGTTGAATTTAAATTGGGATAATTTCATAAATCTTACGGGATTATAGTTTTTAAAAAGAAAATTCAGGATGCAAAATTAACATTATAAAGGAGAAATCAATAAAAAAATATTAATTGCCTTCTATAATTACTCTTTTTTCAAAATCTTCAATATAATGAGCATCAGCCAATTTATAAGGACCTATTCGAGTGCGACATAATGCAATTAGGTGAGCTCCGGAAGCAAGAGCTAGACCAAAATCATTAGCTAATGAACGTATGTAAGTACCTTTGCTACACACCACTCTAAAATCAACTTCAGGCATTTCGATACGGGTAATTTCAAATTCAGTAATGGTAATTTCCTTTGGTTTTATTTCTGCTGTTTCACCAGCGCGTGCTATATTATAAGCTCTTTTACCACCAATTTTAATGGCTGAAAATAAAGGAGGTGTCTGTTGAATTTTACCGATAAATTGCTTTGTATTAGTATAAATAAGTTGATTCGTAATGTGAGCAGTAGGAAAATATTTATCAATCTCTTTTTCCGAGTCGTAGCAGGGAGTAGAGGCACCTAAATAAAAAGTGCCAGTATATTCTTTTTCCTGGGCCTGGTATAGTTCTATATTTTTAGTTTGTTTGCCGGTACAAACAATCAACAAACCTGTTGCCAGAGGATCTAAAGTACCTGCATGCCCAAGCTTTGGTTCCACTTTTTTGCCATCGAGAATTAACGAAGGGTGATTTTTAATGAGGTACTTCATTTTATTAACCACCTGAAACGAGGTCCAGGTATATGGCTTATGCATCAGCAGTATTTCGCCTGCTCTGAAATCATAATTTTTCATTAAACAATACTTAATTTGTAGCCAGAAAAATACAATACAAGAATAGCCAAGCCTATAATAATACGATAGTAGCCAAAAACTCTAAAGCCATTTTTTGTAAGAAAAGAGATGAATGATTTGATGGCAATCATGGCAACAATAAAGGCAATAATGTTTCCTAAAATCAATAAATTAATTTGGTGTGCGTCGATTGTAATTCCCTCTTTATAATAATCATAGCCTTTTTTTGCCGTTGCTGCAAACATTGTAGGTACTGCCAAAAAAAAGGAGAATTCGGCTGCTGCTTTACGAGTCAATTTTTGTGTTAAGCCACCGATAATAGTTGCAGCGGAACGAGAAACACCAGGAACCATTGCAATAATCTGAAACAAACCAATTTTAAAGGCTGATAAATAGCTTGGGGGAGCATCCGTTTTATTGTCGTCACTAAATAATTTATCTAAAAAGAGAAACAATACACCACCCAAAAACAGTGTTATTCCAACAGCAGCAACATTTTCAAGTAAGTAATCGATATAATCATTAAACAAAACACCAAAAAAAACGGCGGGGATAAAAGCTACAAAAATTTTAAAATAAAAATCTAGGGTGCGAAAAAAATGTTTCCAATATAATATAACAACAGATAGAATGGCACCTAATTGGATAGAAATGATAAATAATTTTGTAAATGTATCATGAGCAATACCCATGAGAGAGGAAGCAAGAATCATGTGACCAGTAGAGGAAACAGGCAAAAATTCAGTTATGCCTTCAATAAAGGCTAAAATAAAAGCTTGTATGTAGGACATGGAATTACTAATTTGAGGATTAAAAAATGTGCATAAAAAAATGTGCAAGTAAAGCAATTAATTCTACCTTGACAATAGCAAATAAGATAGTAGGCTTAGTCTTTAGATTTTTTCATTATCCCTAAAAGTACTATTACAAAGCCTACCAAAATTGTAATGGGAGCAACAGTAACTCTGCGCGTACTAAAAATCTCATCTGCATGAAATTGATTAGGGTCGTCGGAGCCTCCACCAATCATTAATAAATAGCCTATTATAATAATAACGACTCCAGCTATAAGAATGCGAAAGTTTTCTTTTCCAAATGCGAAGCCTGGTTTTCTTGGTTCTTTAATCATTAAATTATGAAATTTAAATGTCAATTTTACTTTAATAATATATATAAGTGAAGTTTTCGAAATAACTCCCGTAAATTAAATGGTTCAAAAACTGTGTGTTTTTCTTTTGTCTTGATAAAAAAGAAACAAAACACAAATAACAAACGAGTCCTCCCCACCTGCAACACTGCATCGCGTTTGTTCATTCCTCACGTGCGTTTTCATAAGGATATTTTTTTGCAAAAAAATAGAATCATCTGTTTTTATTAATATATCTGTTTTGTCGAAATTATTTTGAAAGCTTTACTAAG
>CAMBDK010000146.1 GCA_945865315.1 Chitinophaga pinensis
CATTTGTTTAATGATAAAATAAAATACCATATCAACCCTACTGGCAAATTTGTTATTGGTGGGCCCCATGGCGATACCGGTTTAACTGGTCGTAAAATTATTGTGGATACCTATGGTGGTAAAGGTGCTCATGGAGGTGGAGCTTTTTCGGGTAAAGATCCTTCAAAAGTAGATCGTTCGGCTGCCTATGCTACTCGTCACATTGCTAAAAATTTAGTTGCTGCAGGTGTTTGTTCTGAAGTGCTTGTGCAGGTATCCTATGCAATTGGGGTTGCCAAACCAATGGGTATATATGTTAATACCTATGGTAGTGCAAAAGTGAAAATGAATGACGGACAAATTTCAAAATTGGTAGAAAGTATTTTTGATATGCGCCCATATTTTATTGAGCAACGTCTAAAATTACGTAACCCTATTTATAGTGAAACAGCTGCTTATGGACACATGGGGCGTAAAAATGAAATCGTTACAAAAATTTTTAAGTCACCTGATGGCGTCGAAAAAAAACTTAAAGTAGAATTATTTACTTGGGAAAAATTAGATTATGTAAATAAAGTAAAGGCTGCTTTTAAAATTAAATAAGTGTAACCAAAATTCCGTACTATTTATAACAGCTTACTTAAAGCCCCAGCAGGTAATACTTGGGGATAGGTTAATTTAAAACTAATAAGACCGACATCAACTATTTAGTGTATGTTTATAATGTCGCGAGTAAACTTCAGAAATAACGAAATGCCATTTTTCGTCTGCTTCATTCCAAAAACTTCGGATCGGTTTGCTCTCAAATAATTTAATATTGCTCACGTAGCAAATTTATTAATAATGTCTAGTCTTCGACCATGAAATTGATAAAGAAAAATTTATAGATTCTTTCGTACTCGCTTTTTTCTTGTATTCCAATGTTTCTATAATTTTTTTCTGCTAATCTACGAGGTCTTTCAATAGAGCATTTTCTTTTTGATAATGCTTTATTTTATGCTTTAAAAATATTTAACTCTTCATTTTGGGCATAACGAATCGTATTGCTTTTTAAAACTTTTTTGTCATAAAAAGCTTCAAAATCGGGTAAGGAAATATTTAATACTTTTAAAATTAAAGTAAGCGAATAATGGTTTACCTTTCCTGTATGCTCTATATTAGAAACTAATGCTTTTTTTTTATTTTTTTTCTGGGAGATTCTCCTGCGTTAAGTTTTTAATAGTAAGCAGAAGTGTCAATCGGGGTGACATTGAATATAAATGGAAGTTTCATCATCATTTTTAATTTTTTTTGCGATTATGTTCGCATAGAATAATTTTCGGATGAAATTTAAACAGACTTTTAATCTAAAAAATATTATTATATTCACAAAAAAATAATAATAGTATAAATAATTATAACCGAAGAAATTAATTTATTAAAAGATAGAGCTATGAGTGAAATGACCAAACAAGGCTATTCATACGATTTTGATATGTTTAGTGAACAGGGCCGCGAAAAAGAATTAAAAAGACTATATACTCAGGCAACCATTGCAAAAGAACAGGAAATAAATTTCATTGACTCCTTGCAGTTACCTGAGAATGCCTCAGTACTTGAGATTGGATGCGGGCCGGGATTCGTTACCGGGATTCTTGGAGACTTGGTCCCAAAAGGCACTGCGCATGGCTTGGATGCAAGTAAAGAATTACTTGAAGCGGCTGATAAGCTCGTCAAACCTCATCATTCTAATCTTTCTTTTTTTGAAGGAAGTGCTTATGAATTGCCTTTCCAGGATAATACATATGATTTTATCTATAACAGATTGATTTATCAACATCTGAATAATCCATTAAAAGCGTTACAGGAAGCTAATAGAGTTTGTAAAAAAGGAGGAATGGTAACGGTGCTTGATGTAGATGCTGGTATGCAATTGATCGAGCCAGCTTGCCCTGCATTCGAAAAATTAAATCAATTGGCTTGCGAAGCACAAATGAAATATGGTGGAGATCGTTATATTGGTAGAAAACTTCCATCATTAATGCAACAGGCAGGATTTAGCAAAGTTGATTTTAAAGTACTTCCTCTTTCTTCTCTTGATTTTAAACTAGCAGATTACATAAACATTACAACCCGCTTCAAAGCCATGATTGTTGGCACCTCAGAAGCGAACCAGCTCATTAATGAAATTGATAATTTTTGTAACGCTCAAAAAACTGAGCCATTTGTTTTCGTAAGTGTTTTTGCTGTAACGGGAATTGTTTAAATAAAACTTATGCTATTAGATTTACTTACGCGTTTCGAAAAAGTATATTTTGCACGTACACCTCAAGAAAAAGAAAAAATATATCGCTTACGTTACCAGGTGTATGTTACAGAACTTAACAAGGCTAATCCAACTAATGTTGACCATATAAAAAAATGGATCAAAGATCCGGAAGATGATTCGCCAGATTCTGCTATATTATATACAAAGTCGGGCGAAGAAATTTCAGGCAGTATGCGTGTTGATACTTTTCGTTTTGGAGATGCTTCAGAACAGCTAAAAGAGCGCTTCTCTCTTAAATTATTTCCTTTTACTCCCGAATTATTCCTTTGCGAAGTTGGACGATTAATTATTTCCAGGAAGTACCGCGGTTTGCTTATTCTCCCTGCTTTAGTAAAAACAAGCTATGATTATGCCTATCAGTCAAAAGTTAAGTATAGCTTTCAGTATTGTTCGCCCGGGCTTGTGAATCATTATCGCAAACTGGGATTCAGACCTTATGCAGGTAATTTAATTTTTACTTCTGATGGTGTAAGAATTCCAATGATGTTTATCTGTTCTGACTACGAATACCTGATCAAAGAAAATTCTCCACTAGTTAGCCAGGCCAAAACCTATTATAAAAATACGGGAATAGATGATATTTCATTGGTACGAAATATTATTAAACAGGATAATAAATTTGTAATTAATAAAGATATTATCTGGCAACAGCTTCAGGAAAAAATATCAGAACAGTCAATAACCTATTCTTTTTTAAATAATTTATCCAAAGAGGCATTGGATGTGATTACAAATTATGGTTTAATTATTCAGGTACCACCGCGTAAAAAAATATTTCGGGATGATTTAGTAGAAGAAGAGATAGCTGTTATACTTGAAGGGATTTTTGAAGAAGTAAAAAAAGATTTTCAAGTTACTCTTTTAGAAAAAGGCGATATGTTTGGTGAACTTTCTATTTTTTTAGATTCTCAAAAAAGAACTTCTGATGTCTATTCTGTTACACGAGGAAAAGTACTTATTATTCGTAGGAAATTTCTTGATGACTTAAAAAAAGATAATCCTCAAATTGCTAACGAACTACTTTTTAGTTTTTGCAGATATTTTGCTAATCGGTTATCTGTAGGGAGATAAATTATTATATTGATTTCAAAATACAGAAATAAAATATTTGTTAGTTAGAGCCTGTTTATTATACATAAACTAAGCTTCGGGTCAAGGACAAACCGGCTGGCGCGAGTGTTTTCCACTCGTGCCGACTACCCATTTCAGCCTAGGGTGTCAAAGAATATTATAAGCCTTGGGCGTAGCGTCCCGCTACGTCCTTTTAAACCAGCATTTTGCCGTATTGTGCCAAATAAAAATTGCGTTTTTTTTGCGTGTTGTTTTCAAGATAGTGGACTGTAAACAAGTATAAAGTGCATGCATAATGGCTATTAAAAAACATTATAAATTTTCAACATAGTTTTTAATTAATAGATGTCCTGAAATTCCGATATTTTATTCAAACGGATTTTTTAATCGAAAAAATATAAAATAATTATTGCTATATAATAGTAAAATGATTTTTATTTAATATCTTTAGGCATTAGTATATGAGTCGAAAATATTTATATTTTAAAAATGAAAAAATTTTTTTTAAATTCAAATATATTTTTACTACGCCTTTTTTATGTTTTTATATTTTCCATTATATTAGTTAGTGCTAGGGTAGGGGATGCCTTTGCTCAAGGTTTATACAATGGAGGAGCAGATATAACAATTGTACCAGGCACTATTTTTTATGTGGATGGAGATATAACAAACAATGCCTCAGGTTTTATCCATAATGCCGGTGACTTATATTTGACCGGTAATTGGAATAACGATGAACCCTCTGGTTGCCTCGACCCCAGTTCCGGTAATGTTATTTTGTACGGCACTGCCCAAAGTATTAATGGAACAAAACCTACAACATTTAATAGCCTTGATTGCCAGGGCGCTGGGGATAAAACCCTAAATATCAACACTATTGTAGGAGGTAGTACAGGAGCGTTATTGTTAAATGCAAATGTATTCAACCTAAATAGCAAAACACTTTCTATAACTAATCCTAGTCCATCTGCTATTACACGTTCCAGTGGATATATTATTTCCGAAACGGATCCTTCTATCGCTTATGGGAAAATTCAATGGGATTTAGGGAATTCATCTAATAACTATACATTTCCTTTCGGTACCCTTGCCGGAATTTATATTCCTTTAATTTATAATATTACGTCACCTGGTATCCAAAACGCGGTTGGTAATGTTTCCGTTGCTACATATCCTACTGATGTAAGTTTGAGCCCCAATAACAGACCTTTGCCTTCAGGGGTTAGCAATTTGAATGATGCTAGTGGTACCGAAAGTGCTAGTTTTTGTGCCGATCGCTACTGGGATATCCTTTTAACTGATTATTCTACTAATCCTGTGGCATCCATCACTTTTTCTTATGATGATCTGGATTGGGATATTTCAGGTGGAAGTTTAAATAATATTGTTGAAGAACAACTTAAAGCTTGGAAATGGAATGGGACAGAATGGCAAAATCCAACCATTGGGCTTGTAAATGCAATAGCCAACACTGTTTCAGTAACCGATATAAATACTTCATCCCCTTGGACTTTAAATGCTGGTGTACCTATTAAAGAACCCTGTAAATATTATGAGGTACCCAATGCTTTTTCGCCAAATAATGATGGCCATAGCGATTTATTTATCCTCCATGGGTGGGCAAATTGTACTACCACATTTTCATTTAATATTTATAACCGTTGGGGAGAAAAAGTTTTTGAATCTCAAAACCCTGCACAAAGCTGGGATGGTACCTATAAGGGGCAACCATTGAATACTGGTGTTTTTGTTTATGCTATTAATGCTATTGCTCTTAGTGGTGAACCCATATTAAAAAAAGGGAATATTTCATTGATTCGTTAAGCTAACATTTTTAAAAGTATCCTTTTCAATTTTAGCAATACGATGGTGCTTCCACTTTGTAATTTTTTTTATCTTTTTAAAATATCTTTTTTTATCTCTTTTATTTAATATTTTTTATACCAATGAATTTAAATGCCATTAAGCTCCCTAATATGTTTCGTGCCAATATTAAGCTTGGCATGGACGTAAATGTGGTATTGAAAAAAGATCAACGCACAGGAAAACTTACTCGGGGCAAAGTACAATGGATACTTACTTCTGCCGATTTTCACTCCCGTGGTATTAAAGTAACCCTCCAATCACGTCAGGTAGGTCGTGTGCATGATATTATTACTTCTGCATAAGGCTTTTTTTATTTTAATTGTTGTTTTATAGAAATATATTCTGCAAATTATATATTTTACGTATATTTGTAATTCATTATGAGAAAATATTTCGCAAGAATACAATTCAAATATTTACCTTGGGTAGCCTTACCTGGCTTGTGATTTCTTATTTATGTTTTGATGGAAAACTAAATTAATTTGTTGATTTTAAAATCAACATAATTAAATAGCAAAAACATCAATTTATCCAATTTAAAAATCAGCAATTAATAATATTCTTAATTAAAATTTCATGAAAAAAATTATTGTTTTAGGTGCCGGAATGGTAGGAAGTGCTATGGCTATCGACTTAGTTAAAAAATACAGTGTTACTGTGGCCGATTTAAGTGATAAAGCATTAGAAAAATTGAAACATAAAAATAATAGTATCAACACGCTGCAATTGAATGCAAAAAATAAAGCATTATTAATTTCAGCAATTACTCCGTTCGATATTGTATTATCTGCTGTTCCTGGTTTTATGGGTTATGAAACGCTGAAAACAATTATCGAAACTGGTAAAAATGTTGTTGACATCTCCTTCTTTCCAGAAAATGCCCTGGAATTAGATTCTCTGGCAAAACAAAATGGGGTAACGGCTATTGTTGATTGCGGTGTAGCGCCGGGCATGGATAATATCATACTCGGATATTATAACGAAAAAATGAAACTTACTGATTTTGAATGTTTGGTTGGCGGACTGCCTAAAATAAAAAAATGGCCTTTTAATTATAAAGCTCCTTTTTCTCCAATTGATGTAATAGAAGAGTATACCCGCCCTGCTCGTTATGTCGAAAATGGTAAGGTTATTACTAAACCTGCTATGTCTGATATTGAACACGTTGAAATGGATGGTGTTGGTACTCTTGAAACATTTAACTCTGACGGACTGCGCTCCATTATTTTTACCATGCCACACATCCAAAACATGAAAGAAAAAACCATGCGCTATCCCGGTCATATCGAAAAAGTAATTGCTTTACGCGATGCTGGTTTTTTAAGTAAAGAGCCCATTGAACTTAATGGTGCTGCTGTTATTCCTCTCGATTTTACCTCTAAAGTATTATTTAATGAATGGAAATTAGGTGAAAATGAAGAAGAATTAACTGTTATGCGCGTTACATTAATAGGGGATGAAAATGGTATAACCAAAAAAATTACCTATAATTTATTTGATCAATATAATGTTGAAACAAATACTTCCTCGATGGCTCGTACAACAGGATATACTGCTACTGCCGCAGTAAATTTGATACTCGAAAATTTATTTGCACAAAAGGGTGTTTTCCCTCCCGAATTGGTGGGTAAAGAATCCATTTGTTTCAATTATTTTTTTAGTTACTTAAAAGAACGTGGTGTTAATTATCGTAAAGAGGAAACCTTAATTCTTCAAAATAAGGTTCAAAATTGTTAAATGAATTGATAAGCTGCCTCTGATTAATTTATGAAATTTAATTGGTTCTTCTCCAAAATATTACCGCCACATTACTAGGACGGGTTTCGCTGGCGGTATTTCCACTGTTTATATTGCCTACAGATACTGATACTGAATGGCCATGCGGATTAATAGTGTGGCCGTGCAATCCATTTACTGAAGTAGCAAAAGAATGACTATGGGAACCATCAGCAGTGGTAGTTCTCAGCGTATTTTCTCTATGTAAAGAATTTGTTGATCCAGTGGAAACCGTATAATTGCCATCCCATGGAATTTCAGGATTAGCATCAATATGATTATGGGTGTGATTGCCATCTGTGCTGGTATTACCCGAATGATTATGGTTACCGTC
>CAMBDK010000147.1 GCA_945865315.1 Chitinophaga pinensis
GTTTGAAAACTTAAAGCTGGGGCACGCAATGTAATTTGATCTGCTCCTGCTGCATTTGCTGGATCATTGCTATGGAAGAGTATAAGTTCTGTTTTTTCGCCAGAGGCGCCTTGTCCAGCAGGTACAGTGCGCGCAGTGATAACAGGAGCGGGGTCGCCGGTGAGGGCAGGGAATGTGTATAATAATGCTCTGGTGCTGCCATTTACATCCAGTAAAGTTCCAGGTGTGCTGGTACCAATCCCAATATTACCGGCACTGCTAATGCGCAACCGCTCTAAATTATTCGTAGCCAGCACAAAATCTTTTAAATCGCTGGTGCCTACATAATTTTGACCAGCACTAATGGCTGTGCCAATAGCGGAGCTGGAAGGAGTAGTGGCTGCATTGCCAGTAAGAGACCAACCACTGGTATTGTTTAATAAAAACGACCAGATGGGAGTGGTGCTGGTGCTGGTATTATAATAAAAACCTTCGCCAAAGCCTCCTGCATCGGTTTGGTAAACAGTAAGCCCTTGTGCTGCGGCGGATAGTGTATTAAACCCCGTAGTACGTTGCGAAAATGTTACTCTGGGAATTAACAAACCTTTGTTAAAATCAGGGGCTGCATCAATGTCTAATAATGCAGCGGTATTAGGGGATAAACCTGCTGTGTTTATTCCTACATTTTGGGCATAGCATTGCAGTAAAAAAAATATATTAAACAGGTAAATTATAGAAAGAAAAAAGGCTTTAGTTTTCATGGGTTGTAATTATTAGAATTTTATCATCTTTCCTTTTCAGTTGCTTAATTTAAAGTTTACAAATAAGTGCAAGATTTTAATTTTTTTTTCAATATTTTAGTTTATTTCGTTATTGCTTCTGTCGTAACTCCATGGCAAATCCATTTAGTATTATCATTGCGAGTGTTTTAAAATATGAATCACCATTATAATCGCCAAAGGGGAATTATTAAAAGATGAAATTAATAATTTTTACGTTAGATATCAAAAAAGGTTACATAATTATTATTAAAAAAACAAATTATATGGCAGGCCTTTAACAGATGGGTTTTAAATTATGTGCTATGCATCATTTTTAGTGAGAAGTAAATCCCAACAAATATTTTGAGGGGAAGCCTCAAAATTGATTGGATGATGAAGCATCGATTATTTTTATAAAATATTGGTTGTGGAACTCATTAACAGAATTTTAAAAATATTAACTAAGGGATTGGGACGAAATAACCTTTACATTTTGGCTTGTTTTTTTGTCCTTTTTCTGCGTTGTAAAATCGTTAAATAGCTACGGCTATTCGCGCCTGTCCACTGTCTCGCTCATCCAGCCATTGGCTGGCTGCCGTGCCTTTAAAAAGAATAAAATTACTGCGCCAATTCTGTAAACCTTATTTCGTCCCAAACCCTAAGCATATTAAAATTATATTTATCCTAATAAATAAGTAAATTGTTTCCCTCCGGCAATTTTTAATTATATGAAAGCATCTAATATTTTTTTTGTGCTAGGCATTTAACAAGTACCTTGAAATGATTTATTAATAAAGCTTTCAATTTTTAAAATGAAATCCAAAATGAGTTTTTAGGCATCAAAGAAAATGTTCTTTTTATAACCCATTAAAATTCATCCAACAGAAAAAATGAGTTTTATTTGCAAAGAGCTTAATGCCATATATTAAAAAAAAAAAACAGTCATAACATTGATAAAAAAATTAAATTTGTAAAATAAATAGCATTATTAAAAAATAATTTTAAAATTGCTAAAGCATAAAAATTGGATCATGTATTCTTTAAAATTTAAATAAAAAAAATCAATTATTTTAATTATGAATATTTCGGCATTGAAGTACATTACTATTTTAACAGGTCCTATAATAGGTATCGTATCATTAACTATGGAAGGATGGTTCAGCTGGTTATTGCCAGTTTATAGTTTCCTTTTAATACCTTTTATAGAACTTTTTTTGAAGACCAGTTCAAAAAATTATACAGAAATGGAAGAGAATTTAGCGAAGGAAAATAAAAATTTTGATTATATATTATACCTGATGGTTCCGGTACAATATTTTTCGTTGATTTATTTTTTATTTTCTTTCCATACAGCACAGCCTTGGTACGAAATAGCAGGAAAGGTAGTAAGTATGGGGGTTTTATGCGGTCTGTTAGGAATAAATGCAGCCCATGAATTAGGTCACAGGGTAAAGCCCTTCGAACAATTTTTAGCGAAAGCGCTATTACTTACATCCTTATACATGCATTTTATAATAGAGCATAATAGAGGGCACCATAAAAATGTAAGCACCGATAATGATCCGGCTTCATCAAGGTATGGGGAAACAATTTACAAATTTTGGTTTCGTTCAATAATATTTAGCTTTATTTCAGCATGGAAAATAGAGGCTAAAGAATTAAGAAAAAAAGGGATACCATTGTTTTCAATGAAAAACGAGATGATTCAATTTTTATTAATTCAGTTGGCTATGTTATTGTTAATATATTTTATATTTGGTTACATGGTAGTATTTTATTTTACGGGAGCAGCATTATTTGGAATATTTTTACTTGAAACAGTAAATTATATAGAGCATTATGGATTACGAAGAAAAAAGACCGGCGAAAATGTATATGAAAGAGTGATGCCGATACATTCTTGGAATTCCAACCATCCATTAGGGCGGATCATGCTATTTGAATTAAGCCGTCATTCCGACCATCATTATATGGCAAGTAGGAAATACCAGGTTTTGCGAAATTTTGATACTTCACCACAATTGCCCACAGGTTATCCAGGTATGATGTTATTAGCATTATTGCCACCATTATGGTTTAAAGTGATGCATAAAAAAATAGAACAAGTTCAAAATTTAAATAAATAATTTTTTTATGTGGCAAGGTAAAAAAATTAGCATTCCGCAGCTCTTCGATAAATGACGGAGTTATTATTTTGCAGCACAAATCAATTTATTTTTAACCTTAAAAACTTTTTGAAATTAAATTTATATAAAACTATTCTTAATTTTTAAAAATAATATTCCTAGTAAAAAAAAAGACGAGGAGGCATTGATAATGTATATCTTTATGTCCACAATTAATTATTATTTCGCAAATGGATTTAAGTAAATTAAAAAAACGCGCCGCTTTTCCTTTCGAAACAATAGCGGTAGCCGTATCCTTTTCACCTCGCTGTTTGTCGGTGCTGGTAGAGGCAAAATATCTTTCAGATATATTAAATGCTACTTTAATACTCATACACATAGGAAAAAAAACTGCTGAAAAAGAACTTTACCTGGATAACTTGATGAGTCAGGTAGAGATGGATGAAAGCCGCTATAGGGTTATATGGATGGAAGGTGATCCAGTAGAAACAATATTAAAATTGTGTAAACTTAATATTGTAGACTTATTAATAATAGGGGCTCTTGAAACAGAAAATGTAATTAAATTTTATCTAGGTTCCATAGCACGCACAATATGTAGGAAAGCAAAATGTTCGGTTCTATTGTTAATAAACCCATTAGAGCATCCAAAAAAATATAAAAGGATTGTTGTAAATGGCGTAGAAAATAAAAAAACCATTCATACCATAGGTGCCACCTTTTATTTTGCAAAATGTTTTAAAATAAAGGATGTAGCAATTGTTAATGAAATAAATATGCCAGGATTATCGATGGTAATAGCCGACGATAGCACAGCGCCAGAAGCAAAAGAAATTAAAAAAAATTTCAACAATGAAATGGAAGAGTGCATTCAATCCATCATTCAAAAATATGATACTACAGGAATAAATGTAAGCAACAAAAGTGTAAAAGGCAAGCCAGGATATGCAATTAGTAAATATGCGAAAGATAGAAAGTCGGATTTACTAATAATAAATTCGCCCGATACACATTTAAATCTTTTAGATAGAATTTTTACGCATGACATTGAGTATATATTAGCTCATTTGCCATGTAATTTATTAATTATTCATTCTAGAGTTTAAATACCGCATGCTAAAATTAGAACATAATGATATTATAGTTTTGCTTGGAAGCATTGGCGGAATATTAATTCTGTCGCGTATTTTTGCGGAATTGGGTAAAAAAATAAAAATGCCAAGTGTTATGGGCGAAATATTATTGGGTATCATCCTTGGCCCAACCGTTTTCGGCTCCTTGCTACCTGATTTCTGTAATACCATATTCCCTGTAACAGGCGCTACAAAAATTGCCATGGATGGAATTACCAGTTTGGCAGTGGTGATGTTATTATTTGTGGCAGGGATGGAAGTTCAATTGCAAATTATGTTGAAACAGGGGAAGGTAGCAGCCTATACAAGTATTACAAGTATGGTTATCCCATTTGTACTTGGTTTTTCGGCAGTTTGGTTTTTCCCTTCTATGTTCACAATTACTTCAGAAAAAATAATTTATGCTTTATTTTTTGGAATTGCAATGGCTGTTTCGGCACTACCAGTAATAACAAGGATTTTAATGGATTTGAATTTATTTAAAACAAAAATAGGCATGGTAATTCTGGCCTCCGCAATTTTTGTTGATTTAATTGGCTGGATTTTATTTTCATTTGTATTGAGCATGATGGGGCATAAAGGTGAAATTAACAATATAGGATTCACAATTTTTATGATAATAGGATTTGGTTTGTTTATGTTAATTATTGGTAGGTATGTAATTAACAAAACGCTACCATGGATTCAGCAAAAACTTTCCTGGCCCGGCGGTGTTCTTTCCATCTCTTTAGGACTTTGTTTTTTAGGTGCTGCCTTCACACAATATATAGGATTACATGCTATTTTAGGCGCATTTATTGTGGGCATTGCTTTTGGTGATAGTGTTCATTTGCAAGATAGGGAACGAGAGATTATTTATCAGTTTGTTACTAATATTTTTGCACCTTTATTTTTTATTTCAATAGGATTGAGAATAAATTTCATCGATAATTTTGATTTCCCATTAGTATTATTAGTATTCTTTCTTGCTGTTGCCTGTAAAGTTTTTGGTGCTGCATTAGGAGGTTATATGGGAGGATTAACCAAACGCGAATCATTAGCAGTAGGCTTTGGATTAAATGCTCGAGGTGCAATGGAAATTATACTGGGAACCTTAGCATTGAATGTGGGATTAATTGACAATAAAATGTTTGTTGCACTGGTTGTAATGGCTTTAATTACAAGTATGATGAGTGCACCATTAATTAAACGTTTTATAGATTAAAATCCAGCAATTTTTTTGGCCTCATTGTCTATTTTTTTAATAACCTAAAGTTTTCATCATTGATTTAAAACTTTGTTCTTTGGCAAAAAGCCGGGTAGTTATTTCGCCATCTTCATTTTTATCAATGATAACATGCTTGGGCGCAGGAATTAAACAATGTTGAATGCCACCATAGCCCCCTAAAGACTCCTGGTAGGCACCAGTATGAAAAAAGCCTAGGTATAAAGGTATTTTTTGTTTCTCATTAACAATAGGCATATAAACTTGATTGAGATGCGATTCGGCATTATAATAATCTTCAGAATCGCAAGTTAATCCGCCCAAATTTACCCTCTGATATTCTTTATCCCAGTGATTTATCGCCAATAAAATAAATTTTTGTTTAATGCCCCAAATATCAGGTAAAGTTGTAATAAATGAACTATCAATCATGTACCAAAGTTCATTGTCGTTTTGTTTTTTTATATCTACAATTGAATACAATGTTGCGCCACTTTCACCAACAGTAAAACTACCAAACTCAGTAAATATATTGGGCTCTTCAATATCCCGCTCTTCACAAACATTTTTTATTTTCTGAATGATCTCATCCGCCATGTATTCATAATCGTAATTGAAACCTAAGGAAGTATGGATAGGGAATCCTCCGCCAATATCCAAAGAATCGAGGCTAGGACAAACTTTTTTTAAATCGCAATATATATTTATACATTTTGTTAATTCGGTCCAATAGTAGGTAGTGTCTTTAATACCAGTATTAATAAAGAAATGCAACATTTTTAGTTCACATTTCGAACTATTTTTGATATCATTTATATAATATTCCATAATATCAGCTTGCCTGATACCTAGGCGGGAGGTATAGAATTCGAACTTAGGTTCTTCGTGGGTTGCTATTCTAATACCAACTTTTACTTTTTTCTTGCACAATTTCAATAATTGACTTAATTCATTTTTATTATCTAAAATAGGAATGGAATTAATAAATCCATCGTTCACTAATTCGCTAATAAATTTTAAGTATGCCGGTCGTTTATAACCGTTGTTAATGATAAATGTTTCTTTTGTAATTTTACCGCTATTAAATAATGCTTGTATGATAGGAACATCAAATGCAGATGATGTTTCCAGGTGAATGTCATTTTTTAAGGCTTCGTCGATTACAAAAGAGAAGTGAGAGCTTTTAGTACAATAGCAATAAGTATATTTGCCTTTGTAATCAGCTTTAGCAATGGCTACATTAAATATTTTTTTTGCTTTTTGAATTTGAGCACTTATTTTTGGCAAATAAGTGATTTTTAATGGTGTACCATATTGTTGAATAATATTCATTAATGGGATATCATAAAAAAAAAGATTGTTATCTATTACTTCAAAGCCTTCTTGCGGAAAATCGAAAGTTTGTTTAATTAAATCAAAGTATTTATTTTCCATTTTTTAATTGTAGATTTGATAATATATTTTTTTTACAAATGTATAATTATTTTGTTTTATAAGTTAAGTACCATTAGTAAAATTCGACAGTTTGAGTTTTTTTAGCGATAGATATTAGAGTTTATACAAGTTAAAGTTCATTGCAATCTTTATAAGGAAATAGATGGTTAAATTGCTTATGCACAATTTTGTCGACAATCTCGAAATTACTGCGTACTTCATTATTTCGAGCTTCTAGTTAATTGCGGCTTCTTAATATAAGGATTTAACCTATATAATGTCTATCATAATGAAATAAATTGTTCGGTAGTTTTTTTAATTAGGGACTAAATTCCTTGAATTCATTGGGTTTCATTTTACCCCCCCCCAGCCTTAAGGCTGGGGGTAATAAAATACATGATATTAGAGGGTTTCAGCCCTGGCTGCTAAAAAAAGTACCGAACCATTATGAAATAAAAAATAATATTTTTTTTTGTTAATAATAAAAATACATACATCCTATGAAAAATGTGAAATTTATAGAAGTGAAATCCGAAATAGGTGCAGGAACAAGAGGTGCCAGCATGGGTATTGATGCAATAAAAATTGCAGCACTCGACTATGGCAGTAATATGTTTAAACAAATAGAA
>CAMBDK010000148.1 GCA_945865315.1 Chitinophaga pinensis
TGGGGAGTTGAATATGAAGCTTTATGTTTCAAGTGGCATAAGTTTTAATGCACCCTTAGTGATTGCATTGCACGGTTGTACTCAAAACGCAACAGAATTTTCTTCACAATCAGGATGGAATAAATTAGCAAACCTGCATAAATTTTATGTCGTTTACCCTGAACAAATATTAGCCAATAATAATAATAAATGCTTTAATTGGTTTGATAGCACCGAAACAAATAAAGATCAAGGTGAAGCATTATCCATCAAACAGATGGTGGATTATATGCTCACAAATTATTCAATAGATTCGTCATCAATTTTTGTTACAGGCTTATCAGCAGGTGCAGGAATGACAGCCGTTATGCTTGCTGATTATCCAGAACTATTTAATAAAGGCGCTATCATGGCTGGCTTGCCTTATAAAGCTGCTACATCAAGCTTTTATGCCTATGCTGCAATGAATGGTGGTATTACTAAAACTCCTTTAGAATGGGGTAATCTGGTGAGGAACCAAAATCAGAATTATACAGGTAGATTTCCGCAGTTGGCCATATTTCATGGTAACCTTGATTTTACAGTAAATAGCGCTAATGCCATAGAGCTTATTAAACAATGGACAAACCTAAATAATGCCGATCAAATTGCAGATTCAATAAATAATTCTTTCGATGGCAATTCAATTATTCAAAAAACTATCTATAACGATAATTTAAATTCCCCTGTAGTTTGTTATTATAAGGTATTAGGCATGGGACATGGTATTTCACTTGATACCGGAGCATGCCCCAAGCAAGGTGGTGTAATTGCAACATATGCTATCGAAAAAAAATTCCATTCCACCTATTGGGCAGCTAATTTTTTTAAGCTTCTTACAAGTCCATACCAAATTTCAGGTGCTATACAAGTTTCAGCAATGGCTACTAATATGGTTTATAGCGTTCCATTAACTATTGGTTCTACCTATTTTTGGAAAACTCCTTCAGATGCCTTTATTTTAAGTGGGCAAGGTACAAATAGCATTACAGTAAATTTTGGTCTTATTAGTGACTTTATAGAAGTTACTGAAACAACATCGAATAATTGCATTGAAGAATCTTCAAAATTATTTATTGATATTGAAAACACTACTAATATTAACCTACATTTAATAAAATCACCTTCTTTGTTTTATGATAAAGATGAAAATTGCATCACAATAAATATAAATGGGTGGAATGATTTTTATTCAACTGAAATATATGATATTCTTGGCCATAGCATAGTACAAGATTTTTATTTATTGGATAATAAAATAAATTTATACTCCGAATTGAAAGCCGGAATTTATTTCATAAAATTGATTGGTAATAAAAAGATTTATGTTTGTAAGTTATTGATAATTAAAAAATAATTGATACAAGACAATAAATTAAAATTTAGATTTAGCTATAACAAATAGAGTGGTTTATCAATAAGCATATAGTTGGACATTCCTAAGCATTTTTTTTCTGAAACCTAATAAAATCTTCTCTTTGCTTTGTTTCATAGTTTATTGTATATTTGAATCGATTTTTTCAAATAAAATAAATTGCGACTTACACTTTTAGTAATAATAGTTATATTAGGTATTGGTTATTTGATTATTTATGAAGAAAAGATTTCAAAAATCTGAAAGTCTTGCATTTTGAAATTTTGTTAAAAAAATATTAATAGCATCTTATATAGAAACAATGATAATAAAACAAAGAACTATTCAAAGCCAAGTATCCGTTTCTGGAGTAGGGTTACATACCGGAAAACAAGTAAATCTTACTTTTGTTCCAGCCCCTGAAAATCATGGTTATAAGTTTCAGCGAGTAGATTTAACTGACAATCCTATAATTGATGCCGATGTAGATAATGTGGTTGACACTGCACGTGGTACTACACTTGAACAAAATGGAGTGCGTGTTTATACCACTGAGCATGTACTTGCTGCATTAGTAGGATTGGAAATAGACAATGTGTTAATTCAAATAGATGGTCCTGAAATACCAATAATGGATGGTAGTTCTATGCCTTTTATAAAAGTTTTAGAATTAGTAGGCGCATTAGAACAAAATGCTGAACGCATCTATTTTGAACTAAAAGAAAATCTCAGCTTTGAAGATCCTATTAAAAATGTAGAAATGCTTGCCGTCCCTCAGGATAGTTTTAGACTTACTGTAATGGTAGATTATAATTCGGACGTTCTAGGCACGCAGCATGCGCATATATATAATATTAATGAATTTAAAACGGAAATAGCCATGTGCCGTACTTTTGTATTTTTACATGAGCTGGAGGCATTATTGGCTAATGATTTAATTAAGGGAGGGGATTTGAATAATGCAATTGTATTGGTTGACAAAAAAATTTCATTAAAACAAATTAACCATTTGAAAAAAGTTTTCCATAAGGAAAATGTCGAAATAAAAGGTAAAGGAGTGTTAAACAATACCACACTTCATTATTTTAATGAACCTGCCCGCCACAAGTTATTAGATATTGTTGGTGATCTAGCATTGGTTGGCACCCCTCTAAAAATGCACATTTTGGCAGCACGACCAGGGCATGCTGGAAATGTGGCTTTTGCAAAAAAAATAAAAGAGCATATAAAAAACCAAAAAGCAAAGAAAAATTCAAATCCAATTTTTGATTTGAATAAAGAACCTGTGCTTAATATTATTGACATTCAAAAACTTTTACCACATCGTCAGCCATTTTTATTAATTGACAAGGTAATAGAACTAACCAAGGAATCGGTGGTTGGTGTAAAAAATGTTACAATGAATGAAGAGTTTTTTAAAGGACATTTCCCAGAGAATCCAATTATGCCAGGCGTACTATTAGTAGAGGCAATGGCACAAACAGGTGGTATTCTCGTACTTAAAACAGTTCCTGATCCTGAAAATTATTTGACATATTTCATGAAACTTGATAATGTAAAGTTCAAACAAAAAGTTATACCTGGAGATACTGTAGTATTTGACTTAAAATTATTATCGCCAATCCGCAGAGGGATTTGTCATATGAAAGGAATTGCATATGTAAATAATAAGCCCGTTATGGAAGCTGAAATGATGGCGCAAATCGTAAAAATAAAAAACAATGAGCCAACTCTCGTACATACATACTAATGCTAAAATTGGCAAAGATGTAATCATAGAACCGTTTTCAACTATTTATGATGATGTTGAAATTGGCGATAATACCTGGATAGGTCCAAACGTTACAATTTTTCCTGGTGCACGAATCGGAAAAAATTGCCGTATATTTCCAGGAGCAGTAATTTCTGCTATCCCGCAAGATTTAAAATTTAATGGTGAAATAACCACAGCTGAAATAGGTGATAATACTACTATTCGAGAATGTGTTACGATTAACCGAGGTACCGTTGATAAAATGAAAACTGCCATCGGCAGCAATTGTTTAGTGATGGCTTATGCACATTTAGCTCACGATTGTATTATTGGCAACAATGTTGTTATTGCCAATAGCGTGAATCTTGCAGGTCATGTTGAAATAGAGGATTATACTATACTAGAAGGCCTTGTGGCTATTCAACAGTTTGTAAAAATTGGGGCGCACACTTTTATTACCGGTGGCTCATTGGTGCGTAAAAATGTTCCGCCATTTACCAAAGCTGCCAGGGAACCACTTCAATATATTGGTATTAATGCTATTGGAATGCGCCGTAGAGGATTTGATAACGATAGAATTGCAGAAATAGAAGATATTTATCGCATTCTTTATTTGAAAGGTCTTAACGTAACCAATGCATTAGCGATAATAGAACAAGAAGCCCCATTTTCTCTTGAAAAAGAACAAATTCTTAATTTTATTAGAGAATCAAAAAATGGTATTATGAGAGGCGTTTCATAATAATTCTATTGGTACTTAAAAATAGAAATATGGATAGTTTAGCTTAATTTATCAATGAATATTACCCTTTCCAACATAGGCAAAAGATTTAACTACGAATGGATATTCCGTAAAGTAAATTATGAATTTACAAGCGAAAACAATTATGTTATTTTAGGTGCAAATGGTTCTGGTAAATCTACTCTGTTACAAATAATAACTGGTAATATAATTCAGTCGGAGGGGGGGGTAAATTATAGTATTAAAGATTCACAGCCCTTTATTAATAGTAATCTTACAAAAGATACATCCGCAAATAAAAAAGATCTTTTTCGGGAGGGTAAACAAACTGAAAATTGCAATATTATAATTGAAAACGAAAATATTTTTTCCTACTTAAGTTTCGCCTCGCCATATCTTGATTTGTTTGAAGAGTTTACACTAGTTGAATCAATTAATTTTCAGGCGCAGTTTAAACCATTTTTCAAGGATTTAGATACAAATTCAATTATAGAATTAACGCAGCTGGAAAAATCAAAAAACAAACAATTGAAATTTTATTCATCTGGTATGAAACAAAAGGTTCGATTAGCATTGGCAATATTATCGAATACGCCTCTTTTGTTATTGGATGAACCTACCTCTAACCTTGATAAAAAAGCGATTGATTGGTATCAGAATTTAATAAACAATTATTCTCAAAATCGCTTAATTATTGTTTGCTCTAATCAACAGGAATATGAGTATACCTGCTGTAATAAACAATTGCAAATTGAAGAATTTAAAGAAAATAAATAAGGTATTATTATTTTAAAAAAGTATTTCAATTTTACAAATTCCTGTATTTTAGATTTTATGTAATTGATTTTAATAATTATAAAAGTGAAAAAAATGAAAAATGTTAAAAAATTAGTTTTTTTCTTATTATCAACTGCCCTTACTGGCTGTGTTACTGGAGATAAAAGTATAGAAGAGGTAGATTCTACTGCTTCGCTGCAGCATCATGCACACCTTCCTGGTGAAGATCATATTTTTGCCTGCCCAATGCATATTGAAGTTACAGGTAAGGAAGGCGAATCTTGTTCGAAATGTGGCATGCAGTTAGAACATAATGATAATGCCGGTAAGCAGAGCAATGATTCTTTTTATATGGAATTTTCAACTAGCCCTGCGATAATAGAAGCCGGCAAGGAAGCGGCTCTTTATTTTAACCCCAAAATTAAGGGAAGGGAAAAGGAACTTGTGCCTTTAGAAATACATCATGAAAAGAAAATTCATCTTATAATAGTAAGTGAAGATTTAAGTTATTTTGATCACATACATCCTGAGTATAAGGCGAATGGAGATTATGAAATAAAGGTGCTAGCTAAGGATAAACCTTATACTGATAAAAAGGGTCAAAATGAAACTAAATTTGAAACTGCTGGCAACTATATTTTATTTGCTGATTTTAAACCATCTATTGGTAATCATACAGTTGACAAAATTTTTTTGAAGGTTAATGGTAATGCTTTATCTCCAAAAAAATTCGATAAAGAAAAATTATCTGGAACCTCTGGTGACTATACCGTTTCACTCATTCCTGATGGTGGTAAATTAGTAACTGGTGCTTTAATGAACATTGACGTTCTTTTAAAAAGTAATAGTAAAATAATTGATGCATCGGCGCTCGAAAATTATCTTGGAGCAAAGGCACACATGGTAATGATAAGTACGAATGAAAAAAACTATTTGCACATTCACCCAAATATAGTAAATGGAAGATTTAAATTAAATACAACTTTCGAAAAAGCCGGTACCTATCGCGGTTGGCTGCAATTTAAGGCGGATGATACTTTGCACACCATAGATTTTGTTATAATGGTGAATGAGGCCAATGCTGAAAAATAAAAATAACAAAAAAACGAATCTTTAATTAGATTAACTGAAATGTTATTAATCTAAAAAAATGGATTTTAAATTTTAATTGGCATTTTTATTTTATGACAAGAATTGAAACGCTATTGCATAGAATTAGTTAATCCTCAAATTATAAAATGAAAGTAGTAGTTTTTTTAGTGATTAACTTTTTTTGTTTTTTGATTAATGCTCAAGTACTTATTGGCATTGATACTGCTATTGCCAGCGCACTGCGAACTAATCCTAAAATACAACTTTCGCAGTTAGATGTTAAACAAAAAAAAGCGCTGATTCGAGGAAGTTATAACCTGGAAAATCCAAGCATTGGTATAGAAGCACCTTACGGAAATAAATTTGAGATTAATGTGCAGCAGAATTTTCAGAACCCACTTATTTATGTTCAACAAGCAAAACTTGGTAAACAAAATATTTTGCTTTCGGAAGAGAACCAGCACTTAACAAAATGGCAACTTATTAGGGATGTTCGTACTGTTTATTTAAATCTTCAATATGCTGAAATACTTGTAAAGCAACTAAGTAATCAAGATAGTATTTTTCATAATATATTTTTATCTTCTGCTAGGCTTTATGAGGCGGGAGATTTAGGATTATTAGAAAAAGTAAGTGCAGAAACAAAATCTAAGGAAATTGAAAACACTTTGCTAAATGCAAAGGCCGACTTAAAGAATGCTCAGCTCCAACTTCAATTAATTGCTGGTTTAAAGGCTTTAAATTATAAGGCTGATGAAGTAATAAGGAAATCAAATACAAAGCTGCCAGATGGGCTGGAATTTGATTCTGCAGCAATAAAAAAAAGCGCATTACTTAGCTACTATGAACAAAATACAAAGGTGCAGAAACAAAATTTGAATTTGCAAAAAACAAAATTATTGCCAGGACTTTCTTTTGGTTACCTTAACCAGGTAGGGGAGGAGCAGCCAATAAATTTCCACCTGCGCTATGGTATTACTTTGCCACTTTGGTTCTGGACTTATTCTTCTGAAATTAAAGTTGCAAAATATCAATATAAAATGTCGCAGTCGCAGTATGCTATTGCTCAAAATGCATATTCGTCGAAATATGCCGAAATTTTAAACGATATTGGCAAAAATACATCTAACCTTAATTATTATGAAAAAGAAGGGATAAAACAAGCGGAGTTAATTAAAAAAACTGCTAAACGTTCCTATGATGCAGGAGAGATTAGCATTGTAATTTATTTGTATAGCCTTAACGAAGGATTTGAAATAGAACAAAGATATAATGAGGCAATTAGAAATTTTAATCAAGCTATAATAGAACTTAATTATTTAATAGGCCAGTAAAAAACTTAAAACTGTTCCAGTTTTTTATATAACCAATGAAAATAATTATTTATACCTTTTTTTTTATCATTTTTTGAATAAAAAAAGGTATTTTAGTTTGGTTATTTGTAAATTAT
>CAMBDK010000149.1 GCA_945865315.1 Chitinophaga pinensis
ATTAAGAGAATCTAATTTTACAGGAAATAGCAGCGCAACACCACCCCGCTTAGGTTTTCATTGGGGTGGTGTGGTAGCATCGCAAATAGCTATAGAAGCTAATGGTAGAATTGCTATACAAGATAACCCAGGTACAGGTTATGAAAATTTTATAGCGCGTGATATTAGTGGTAGTATATTCATCGACCAAAACGATGCAAGTTATTCAGTAGACCCTGCAAGTACCTCCAACCTAAACCTAATTACTAACAGAACAAGAGCAACAATGGGTAATTCGGGATTATACAATACGCCAAGGCATCAGATAACAGCCAATACCAATTACTGGACAGGAGCCATGGGCTGGGGAACTACTGATTTTAATACTATTTTTAGTAATTGGGGTTCCGGTTTTTTTGATACCTGGAGCAGTCCTACCAACGCACCCGGAGGCTCTTCGCATTATGTTGGATTGCAAGGTTTCCATCATTCATATCAAGATGGTACCAATGCGCACGGTTTTCAGATGGCAATGGCTGGTGAAGCAGATAATCGATTTTTCTGGAGATCGGGGTGGCCAAGCCCAAGAGCTTGGGTAGAAATGATTCATACCGGTAATTTGAATTCACTAGGTTCTCAAATATTTATACCCAATAATGTTAGTGGTGATTGGCAGATAGCTTCTAATTCAAACGCAACAAGTTATAGTCAATCCTCCTTAGAATTAAGAGAAACAAATTTTGCAGGAGCCGGGCAGCAACCACCACGCTTGGGTTTTCATTGGGGTGGGGTGGTAGCATCTCAAATAGGCATAGAAGCTAGTGGAAGGATTGCTATACGTAATAATCCGGGTACAGGCTATGAGCAATTAATAGCTAGTAATATGTATGCAAACGATTATTACATTAATTGCTGGGGTTGGTTGAGCAATTATTTTTGCTCCGATTTAAGGTATAAAAAAGAAATTGAGCCTATTACAAATGTATTGCCCATGGTATTAAAACTTCAAGGAGTGAAATACAATTGGCGTAACGATGAGTTTCCTAACATGCATTTTGATGATAAAAGAGAAATTGGTATTATAGCACAGGATTTAGAAAAAATATTTCCTGAAATAGTTAATACTAATGAAGAAGGATATAAATCTGTGGACTATGGGAAATTATCCCCTGTTCTAATTGAAGCAATAAAAGAATTAAATACAAAATATGAAAATCAACAAAAAATAAACGAAGCACAACAGAAAATATTGGAAAATTTGAAATTGGAAATAGATTTATTAAAAAAACAAAATCAGAAATAATTTTTTTGAATAATAAGTAAATAAATAGCAACTTAATTTTTATAATTATTTTAACATCACTCACGCTTCAAAACATAATTAGTGCTTCTTCCCCCCGCGGTTTCTTTTTTAAGAATATTTTTATTGATTAAATCCTGTATATCACGAAGGGCTGTATCGGCAGAACATTTTGCAATATTAGCCCATTTTGAAGAACTGAGTTTTCCGTCAAAGCCATCAAACAATTTGTTGATCAATAAACGTTGTCTTTCATTAATACGGTAAATATAATTAAAAAAACAAAACCTTTTACGCTAAAACTTATTTACTTTTGGTTTCTGTCGGGGCATTCTAACAAAAGAGGAAAGCCAATAGAATTAACCAGTTATGGAAAAAATAGCTCAAAACAAAAAAGTTTAAAACTATTTTTTAAAGACACAAAGCAAATGATTATAAAATAAATAAAAATATCTATTTTTGCACCCTACTATATAGGGGATGCTTATAAACTTATTAAATTTAAAACACAATAATAAATTCAATATTTTTTATGAAAGTAGCGGTCGTTATCTTAAATTGGAATGGTAAAAATTTCCTCGAAAAATTTCTACCATCTGTAATTCAATTCAATTCAATTTATGCACAAATAATTGTAGCTGATAATGCCTCTACCGATGATTCTGTCAACTTTTTAAAATTGAATTACCCCCAAATTAAAATAATAATAAATACCACTAATGGCGGATTCGCAAAAGGTTATAATGAGGCCTTAAAAGATTTGAAATACGAATATTTTGTGTTACTTAATTCTGATGTAGAAGTAACTCCTTTTTGGATGGATCCTATTATTAAGCTAATGGATCAAGATGTAAATATTGCTGCTTGTCAACCCAAAATATTAAAACACACTCCCTCTTTTACTGCTGCCATTAAGCCTTCTTCAGATTTAATTTTGAGTGAAACAGCGAATGAAAATGAGCAACAAGCAGAACTCTTTAATACAGGAATTCCGGATACATCAAAAATAGATCAAATATATTTTGAGTATGCTGGTGCAGCGGGTGGTTTTATTGATAAATATGGATACCCCTTTTGCCGTGGCAGAATATTAAACAATATAGAAGTAGATAAAGGACAGTATAATGATACCTGTGAAATATTCTGGGCTACCGGCGCCTGTTTATTTATACGAGCTGAATATTTCCATCGTTTGCAAGGTTTTGATGAAGATTTTTTTGCACACATGGAGGAAATTGACCTCTGTTGGAGATTGAAGAATATGGGATATAAAATTATTTATTGTGGCGAGTCTAAAGTTTTTCATGTAGGCGCAGCAACATTAAAAAAAACAAATTCTTTTAAAACTTTTTTAAATTTCCGCAATAATTTAATTTTGATTTTTAAAAATCATCCCTCTCAATTTTTTTATTATAAATTACTAATACGGTTTTTATTAGATGGCATTGCCGGCCTTTACTTTTTACTTACTGGCGAGTTCAATCATTGTATTGCAATAATAAAAGCTCACTTTAGTTTTTATTTTTCATTTGGCAAGACATTAAAAAAACGTAAACAACTAAAACTTAATGTGAATAAATATACTACAACAGCGGTGTATAAAAAAAGTATTATTGTGGATTATTATATAAGAAACAAAAAAACATTTAAGGAAATTTATTCCGCAGATCCACTTTTATAATAGGAATGGATTTCTCTTTTCTATCTTATTTTAGAACTCCCCTTTAATAAAACTTCGGCCTCACTCATAATCAAACCAGTCTCTTTTTCTTGTTAGCTTTAAATCCTTCAACATAGCAGATTTTACATTTAACTGTAATAAAAAACTTTGTCGAAAACCGAAGGGCACCCAATTAAAGCGCATTTCCCAACAGTGTAAATCACGGTAAATATTGATAGAAGTAACGGTAACTTGTTTGTTGGTGAAATTATAACCTGATGAAAGACTTATTTTCCAGTTTTTTGTTAGACTTAAATCACCGCTAAAAGCTGCGGCTTGTGTTACTGTTTTTGTCATTCCTGGCTTATTATAATTTAAATTATAATAAATATTTAAACTCCACGGAACATTAAAATCAACATAAACATCAGGATGGGTATTAATATATTCAAAATTATCCATGGTTCCTAAATCAGAAGATTTTGGTTTAGAGCTTTTTTCCTTGCTCCTAATATTTGTACTCAATGCAAGCATCGCATTTGTTAATCGGCCTATTCTCTGGTTTTTCCATTCGAAAATTTCCATGCGATTTCCTGCTGAATCAATTTGGTAGGGATCAAGCGAAGCGCTTGTATTTATATCTATTAATTTAAATAATTTTGTGCGACCGCTTAAATTTATATTGGACCATTTATAATTTTTTGCAGCAACATTATGTGAAATGGATGCATTAAAATTATCAATTAAAGATACTTTTTTGTTAACAGCCCCTGAATCATACATTTGTTTTATTTTAGCTTCAATGGTATTATTTAAGCCAAAAGTTAATACCCCCGATTGACCGGCAGCCGGTGAACCAAAAATACCATTTGCAAAACGTGAATATTGCATTGTTTTACCTGTTGAATCTATTTGAACATTTTTATAATACCCATATTGACTTTCGCTGAAATCGGGTCGGTAGCTTGCGCTTAATGTAGGAATGGCAATGTGACGAATTTGTTTTAATCTTTTAGTACGAAAAAAATAATTTCCATATAAGCGTGTATTTAAGCCTGCTGACAAACTAAATTCATTGGCCATTTTTATTGCGTTAATTGTATCTGTAATTATTTTATTGCTTTCAATTTCATAATTTTTAAGTATCGTTTGCCTGTAAATACTGCTTCCTGCACTAATTGCAGGGCTGAATGTAAAGTATTTTAAAATATTTAAGGATGTACCGATAGGTATTGCTAATTTAACTCCATTTCGCATTTTTTGTAAAACACTATTTGTGAATAGTAAGGAGTCGTAAGTGTTAATTTCGTTTCGAGCATTTGCTGTCGCACTTATTCCTATTTTATCATACCACCTGTTTCCTATTCTTGTATTATTTTTAAATGGGTAGATACGATTCATGGTCAAGGCTATTTCTGGCAAACTTAAATCTACTTTTTTTGTAATTGTATTCTGACTGTGCCTTGCATTGGCTGAAAAATTAAAAGGGGTGCCAGTAAAAACTTTTGAATAGGCTATATTAGATTGAAAAGTATTGGATAAATAACTACCGGTAACGTTTCCGTTAAATTTGTTAAAAGAGCTGCTTCCTGCATTTACATTGGCTGAAAAACGACTGTTGGGATTTGCCTTAGGGTCTTGCGTGTGCTGCCATTGTACAAAAAAAACATCACTAGCACTGGAATTCGGTAATTCACGGTCCCCTTCTATTATATGCGAATAACTTAGGTTGAAATTTCCATTATATTTATACCTATAATTATAGCTGCTATTTGTTTTTATCCCAAGGCTCCCATTTGCATATATATCCCCCCTCAAAGCCAAATCTACATATTCATTCATGCCAAAATAAAAACCTCCATCCTTTAAAAAGAACCCCCATCTATTAGATTCACCATAGGTAGGTATTAGAATCCCTGAGGCACGTCCTTTTTTATTGGGGAAATACCCAAATGGAAGAATTAAAGGGGTAGGGATTTCTGCGATGAATAATTCTGCTGGACCAGTTATAATTTTATCATTTGGAATAACTTTTATTTTTGACGCTCCAATATAATAATGAGGATGCTCTAAATCACAGGTAGTATATTTACCTAAAGCAACGTAATACATGTCGTTGCTGTCTTTTTTAATATCCTGCCCATGTATAAAGCCATCCCCTTGCTGGGTTATTACATCTCTTATTTTTCCTTTTTTTGTTTTAAAATTATACGTAATTTCTCCTGCATTAAATTTCTCCCCATTTTGATCCGAAACAGGTTTTTGAATAGTTTTTCCTGCGCTGTCCTTTATTCCTCTCGAATATAAAACATTTTTTCCGAAATCTAATTCAATATAACCAGCTTCCAGCTTCATATCTTCATAAATTACTATTGCATTATTATAGAGGTACGCTTTTTGATTAACCATATCAATCACTATAGAATCCGTTGCATTATATGTTATTTTTTCATTCAATACGGAATTGCTTTGTGATGATTTAATTATGGTATCCGCTATTAATAAGTTTTCCGAATACAATGGTGAAGGTTTGATAGTTTCGTTTGGAATTATCTTAGGAGAATGCAGTAACTGGATTAAATTGCAAGTTTCTAATGCTTTTAAAAAATAATTATTGGTTTTATTAAAATGTTTGGATACATCAGTACGCCCAATTGAAATATAAGGATTGGCATAATTATTTGTTACAGTTATTAACAAACAAACAAGGAAAAAAAATATTTTTACAGGAAATTTATGCAAAATATAAAACTATTTTTGTAATTGAATGTTAGCAATTAAGAGCCAAAGCTAAAAAATAAAAATTAATTTTTGAAATTAATGATTTTTTTACAGCCAAGTTATAAATGAAATAGAGTTAAAAGCAGCAATCATTATTTATTTTCCTGTTTGTGAATGCGTGTCGTTTGCAAAAAAATATTTAAAATTTTACAATACTCCTGTTTTTTTAATATATTTTTAAAATAATCTTGCTAAATTCTCAATTATAAAAATAAATAAAATTGAAAAATCGGATTTACATATCTATACTTTTATTAAGCTGCATTTTTGTGAGCTCATTTACAACAAAATTCAAGCCAGTATTTAATTTTAAAGTAATTGTAATTGACCCAGGCCATGGCGGTAAAGATCCAGGCTGCCACGGTAGTAAATTCAATGAAAAAGATATAGCCCTTGCTGTATCCCTTAAATTAGGGAAATACATAGAGGATAACATTAAAGGAGTGAAAGTTATCTATACGCGAAGCACAGATGTGTTTGTTGAATTGCAGGAACGCGCCGAAATTGCCAATCGGGCAAAAGCCGATTTATTTGTTTCCATTCATTGTAATTCAGCATGCGTAAGAGATAAAAAACTAAAGCGTGATGTCTGCAGAGAGCTAGTGCATGGTGCCGAAACGTATGTGATGGGAATAAAAAATGAGAAAGGAAAATTGGACATTGCTAAGCGTGAAAATTCTGCCATTTTATTAGAAGATAACTATGTTAAAAAGTACGATGGTTTCGACCCTAATTCTGACGAATCATATATCATAATGAGCATGTTTGCAGATACTTACCTTGATCAAAGTTTGAGTTTCGCTTCAAAAACTCAGAATCAATATAGTAAACAAGCCGGTAGGGCTGATAAAGGAGTTAAACGTGCCAGCTTATGGGTACTGTGGCGAACTTTTATGCCCAGCGTATTAACGGAGATTGGTTATTTGTCAAATTTAGAGGAAGAATTGTATTTAGGGTCTGAAAAAGGTCAAGATAATATTGCAATTGGTATCTTTAAATCTTTTCGTGAATATAAGGACGAATTAGAAGGTGTTATTCAAAAATATGATGATGTAAATTTACAGGTAGAAACTCCTAAAGAGCAAGTAATTATTAGTGAGGATAAAAAAGAATTAAATAGAACAGAGCTGAATAATCCTATTGAAAACAGCAGCGATGGGACTAAAAAAGAAAATAAAAATAGCTTTGAACAGGAAAATACAAATAACAAAACCTTAGTAACAAATAAAAATAGTAAGGAGCTGGAGAAAGAAAAAGTTGAAAATATTAAAACAACTGAAAAACAAAATTTAGAAAATGAAAATTCTGCAAATGATAAATTAATGCATACTGAAAATAGTTCTAAAACAATAAATACTGTTAATAAAAATAACATAGAACTTGCAGCAGGATTAGTAGTTTATAAAGTTCAATTATTTTCTTCTGAGAAAAAAAT
>CAMBDK010000150.1 GCA_945865315.1 Chitinophaga pinensis
TATAATGTTCGAGTTCGAGGCTTTCGTAGTTTTGAAAATCAGGAGTTTACATTGGTAAATGACTGGTTTTTAAAACAAGAATAACGAAGACCCGAGTGAAACGAACTCACGAATACCTTTAAAAATAATATATTTATGAGTAAATCGGACATTATAGACAGACTCTAAAATTCATTGCTATCCTTTTATAAATTTCAAAACACTCGTTTTTTCATTTTCTATGATGGTGAAATAATAAACACCTTGCCCCCAACTACTGCAATCAATTGAAAAATCAGATAAATTATTTTGTCCTGTAATTATAGATTTTTTCTTGATTTTCAATTCCTTAAACTGCTCTATTAGCTGCCCATTAATTGAATAAATTGATAGCTGTGCAATAATATCTTTATTAGAAGTATTACTCATAAAAAAAATATCCTTTGCCGGATTTGGATAAACTGTTAAGGATGATTTTAATTCATTTTCAGAACCAATGCCTGTAATTGTAATTGTCCATATACTATCTATCCATTGAGGATTATCTATAAATGGATTACGGTTGTTTTGTATTTGATAAACACTATTATTTCTGTTTTGTTCTTTACTACTAACCGAATCTTGATGACTCCATTGTAATAAAACATCTACTTGCCATGGTAAAATAATAGATTTATTTGTTCCTCCTGAACTTGTCCAGGATGCATCTTCATTTTGGTAACGCGTACTCATATAAAAATAACTACGTGCCAAATCACCCTTGTATTCATCTATTGGTTCAAAAACTGTTTGGTTATATCCATTCGCAACACAGGGCCCCAGTTTACTGCCATTTTGGGAGGTCCAACTCGGATTGTCAACATCTCCGTAAGGGTAGTTACTGCGAATGTTATTTACATAACCATCCGTAGGATATACATGGAACAAATCCGAACTAGGCGTATTGTCTGAATTAAACCAGCTTTGGGGCCAGGTATGTTCTCGGTTATAACAATCCGCTTCTCCATTATAGGAGCCACATTGATCTGTCGAAAAGGTAAAGGTATAGGGGGGGGGACCGCCTGGATTATCACTATACATATCCCAAACTTTACCATTTGTTTTTTTATCTGTATTCTGAAAATGTGTCCATAAGCTACTGTAACTTACATTATTATGATTTTTAACGATGTTGTGTAATGCTGTTTTTAATGCAGGCCCTGTTAAACCTGCAGCTGAATTATAATAACCTGCCGGGATTTGTGCTTGGGCATTAAGTGTAATTAAAATAATTAAAGCAATAAATAGTGTGCAGCTGTTTTTCATTATCCTATTTGACTTATTGGTTGTTTCAGTAGTTTAAAGCCATGCATTTTCAATATAAGAAATTCAGCTCAAAAAATTAGTTTTTTTTATGGTATTTATTTGAAAAAAAAATTTTCTACGGATTTTTCTGATATGCCTGCTTTATTAAAATATTTAAATTGAGCATGCTTTATAACAGACCTGATTACCTGAAAAATCATTATTAAAAATAATATCAAAACAGGTATTATTCTATCGAGCCGAATAAATGTTAATGCGGTATTATCGAAATTCCCTCCCCTAAATAAAAAATACAAACTAGGTAAGTATAAAAATACTCCCGCTGCAATTAAAAGGGATATATATTTTTTGTAAAAAACACCTTTCTCTTTTAATATTGGCAATAATGCAATGATAGGAAGTACCGAAGTAAACTGATACTCCCAAACTGTATTATAACTTAAGAAAAAGGAAAGAGAAATCGCCATTATTAGCAATAAGGTGCTTTCCAATCGGAGTATTTTGTCTTCAATAAAAATAACACAGATAGATAATAACAAACAAATATATATCGGTATTTTATAAATTCCTGGCGACAAAACTTTTATTGTATCAATAAATACGGGTAATGAAAAAACATCAATGTGCATAAACTTATATTCCGACTGGGCAATAATATTTAGCCAATGAATACTATTGTCTTTCATATATTCATTTAATACAAATTGATTTTTATAAATGTTCATTTTATCTTTTATAAAATCAAAGTCAAAAACAACATTCATTAATTTATCTAATCCAACACCCTGTGGATTTAAAATTGGTAATAATATAAAAAGCAATGAAACAATTACATAAACGATTAAGCTCTTTATAATTGTTTTGCGAGTTTCTTTAGTTAATAATAATAGAGGAAGCATTAAAAGTACGATAGGCTTTGTGAATAATGAAATAAGTATGCCTGCAAACAATTTATTATTGGCGATTTTTATGTCTTTAGCATCTTCTGAATAGCTCAGTTCAAAAACAGAAATTAATATTAAGGTAAGTGCCAACACCATTGGAGCATGCATATTTCCAACAAAAAGCATCCAATATACCGGAAATGCACACAACAGAAAGAAGTAACTGCTCGATTTTTTTAATTTATTTGTGGTGGTTTTTGAAATTAAATAACCACAATACGTTAATATACCTACTGAAAATAAAATAAATAGCCAATAGCTCAGCCAGGGTGAAAAAAAAGAAAACCACGATGCTATAAATAAACTAAATGCCGGATGTGCCAAATACCATGTGGAGTGGGGGCCATAGGAAGCTCCGCCCCAAGTATCAAATATACTTCTACCCTCAAGTAAATTTAAAAATGATTTAGGCACAGCAAAATAATCTATCCCTTGCACGCTGGGGTTAATTTCTGCTCCATAAAAAAAAATATTTAACCAGCCCAATTTTAAGGACAATAGCATAAATCCAACGATAATGATGGTAATTAGGGCTAAATAACTGCTTTGGTTTTGTTTCATCCATATCAAAAGTAATGTTTTTTTGCATATTTTAACTCCTCATTTATTTGCACGGCTTTCATACAAAAACGGCACAGCCCCAAAATACCTGTAGAATTCAGCTTTTACATTATTTTATAAGGTGCAGCAAACCGAAATTTTAAATATTTGTTAGGGTGCGCTGTACCTTTTTAATTAGATTTTGGTCATTTACACTACAAATATTAAGGTGCGCTGCAGCAAATTTTTATAAGAAACCCTTCTATTTGATTGACTTTCAAAATACCGAATAAAATTTTTAACGCGTGTCTTTGAAAAAAAAGGATTTTTTTTTTAGCCTTGTAGTAATTTTTATATTGGCTCATTTTTTTGCTTCTAAAACTGAGAGCCATAATTTATAAGTTTATAAAATGAGACTTTATATAAGTTAATTTATTAAAATAATTTAATGCCTGTTTGGAGCGTCATTGCGAGACTTTTCAGTCGAAGCAATCTCAACTAATGATGGATGTGAGATTACTTCGTGCCTCGCAAGTACTTACTGAATAATCCTTTTGTATAAAAATGGGAATTTTATGACATTTTAACTTGTATAAAGTCTAATGTCTAACATTTTGTAATTTATATTTTAAAAATAAATGAAACCTTTTAATATTTTTAACGTAAAATAAAGTAATTTTATAGGTTAATTTAAAGGTTTAATGATTAGTCGTTCCAAATAATTTACTGAAAATTTGCCTTTTACTTTATTTTTGTAAAGAAAATATGATGTTTTTTAATAATTAAGAACGTGCATACAAAATGTATTTTAATAATTCGAACACTCTTTGTGCTTTTGTTTTTACTGCAGCTTTGTGAAAAAAAGAATTGTTCTTTTGCACAAAATGTTGGTATTAATGTATTGGGATTATCTCCTAACACCGCTGCATTATTAGATATAGATGCCAATCCTAATTTTAACAAAGGATTGCTAATTCCCAGAGTTACATTTTTACAACGAACTGGAGCTAATTTTAATCCTCTATCCACCGCCGCACAAGGGCTTACGGTTTACCAAACCGATGCCGGTGGCTTGGGCGAAGGTTTTTATTTTAATACTAGCACCAGCACAACTCCTGCATGGTCGTTTTTGTTAAACAATACCAGCGGCTGGTCCCTTACTGGCAATGCTGCAACCACTCCTTCAAGCTCCGCTATTGGCGCTGCTATTCCTGCTGGTCAAAATTATGCTGGTACAAGCGATTTAAAAGATTTTGTTTTGGCTACTAATAATTTGGAGAGGTTACGTATTAGCAGTGCTGGTAATATTGGTATTGGCACCACATCACCCAATAATAAATTACACATAGTCGGTGGTATGACAGTAAGTTCTGGTGGCACCTGGCCAGGCGATGGGAATGCAATGCTTGATTATATAGGCTTAAGAGTGGGACATGATGGCGCAACAAACTCATCTTCCCCAGTAGGTTTAAATATTGCAATTAATAGGGCTGCTCCAGCTGCTGCCTTTAAAAATAGTACAGGACCAGCTCTACTTGTGGAAGCTGGAAGTATTGGTATTGGAACAACCACACCATCTACCCAGCTGCATTCCACCGGCGGAGTGCGCTTCCAAACCCTTACCGGTACAGGAAACCGTTTTGTTATTACTGATTTAAATGGAAATATATCTGCCGGCTCGGCTACCACTTCAGGAATAGTAACAGGCAGCGGCATTTTAAATTATGTTCCTAAATGGACGCCAGATGGAGCTACACTTGGTAATAGTTTAATCTTTGATAATGGCACTTATGTTGGCATTGGAACAACGAATCCCGCAACATCTTTAGATATAAATGGTCAAGTTCAAATATCCGGAGTAAATAATCTAACACCTCCAAGTGGTTTATCTTATGGAATATGGGCACAAAATTCCAGAGGACTGGGAATATATTCTATTGCTGGAGGAGCTTCTCAAGGAATTGGAATTTGGACTAATAAAAGCGGAACTACTCCTACAGAGGTCATCACAATTTTAAGGGATGGCAATCTTGGTATTGGAACAACTTCACCTGCACAAAAATTAGATGTAGTGGGTAGTGCAAAAATTGGTAATATTGTTTATGGGGCAGCTACTGCAGGTTCTGGAGATGCTTTTGTTATTGGTAACGACACTAAACTTACAGATATTGATGTGGCCAACACTACTGCACTTTATGGACTGCAAGATAACACCGTAGCGGCATTAAGATTTGGTTCAAGCGTTAACACATTTATTACCTCTATTGCAGGTTCCAATTCTTACTTTAATAATGGAGGTAATGTAGGCATTGGAACAGCAAGTCCCGCGGCCAAGTTCACTGTTGCTGGAGATGCTACAAGTGGAGGAGGTACAGTTCAAACGCTGCTTGTTACCGGAAATAATGGTGCTATTACTATTAATTCAACGAGCGCCCATGCATATCAGACATTTGCTCAAGGTGGTGTGGCTAAATTTGAAATGGGTATTGTTCCGACCAGCTCCGATTTTTATTTAAATCCGAATACGCAGGTTGGTAGCAATGGTGCTGCTATTTATATATTAAAATCTACTGGTAACGTAGGGATTGGAACATTAAGTCCGGGTGCAAAACTTCATGTGGAAGCAGGAAAAATTTACGGTTCAAAAACAAGTTTTCCTAATCCTAATTCATATAGTGATGCAGATTTGGTGCTTGGCAGCAACGCCGATACCAGAAATGGTTACGGAGGAACTAACGGTTCGCATATTTTTCTTCGTTCCTCCGATAAAAGTACAATTACTGCACTTGATGAAAATGAGAACCTTGGCCAAATAGCATATCAAAATTTAGTATGGACAATAGGAGAAAATGTAGGCTGGGGAACACAAACTATTAAACTGCCTAACTTGGCCGGCACTGGTAACCGTTTTGTTGTAACTGATCTTAATGGTAATCTTTCTGCCGGTTCCGGAACAGGCGCTGGAATAGTTACAGGTAGCGGTACTCTTAATTATGTTCCTAAATGGACGCCTAATGGTACTACTTTAGGTAATAGCAGCATTTTTGATAATGGTAACGTAGGGATTGCTACAACAGGGCCGGGGGAAAAATTAGATGTATCAGGAAAAATCAGATCTAGTGCAGGTTTTGTTTTCAATGCTGGAGATGGAACCCCTTGGTGGATTACTGGTACAGGGAACGGTCCCGCTTTGATGATGCAGCAACATACAGGATTAGGTGGTCCTTCAAATCGCAGAGGATCTCTTGGATGGATGGATAATAATTCTGTTAAATCTGAGTTCCTTACATGGAGCGATGCCGGCAATATTGGTATTGGAACTCTCTCGCCTGCTGCAAAACTAGAGGTTTACAATGGAGATATTTTAATTCAAGGAGGTACAGGAGGAACTTCAAATAAGATTATATTCAAGACTGCCGATAATGGGGATCTTGCTAAATATATGGGAACAGAAAGTTATTGGACTGTTATAGGCGCGCATGGTAATGAGGGTTGGCGATTTAAAGATAATAGTGGCGACATAATTATGCAAATTAATGGCCTTGGTGGAAATAATGGCAATGTAGGGATTGGTACAACAAGTCCTGGTAATAAATTACATGTATATGCCAAAAATAACGAAGGTATTTTAATTGGAACACCTTACTATGATAGTGAGAATACAAGAAAAAACTCGATAGATTTCCTTGCCTGGAGGGATACTTATGATGGAAACAACGTTTATGTTGGCGCTTCTATATCTACTCAAAGAGTATGGACTTGTTGTGGTGGATGGCCTTCCGGGGGGTACCCCGGTATTGCTCAAACTGATTTGATTATTAGCACAAGAAATTCTGCTGACATATCAGTGCCTCCAGCTGAAAGAATAAGAGTTACTTATGATGGCAACGTTGGTATTGGAACTTCCAGCCCTGGTGCAAAATTAGAAATAGCAGGTCAAATAAAAATAACTGGTGGATCGCCTGGCGCTGGCAAAGTATTAACTTCTGATGCCGCTGGTTTAGCTACATGGAACACAGCAGCTTCAGGAAGTGGTGATAACTTAGGTAATCACATTGCTACTACTACATTAAATATGAACAACAATAATATTTCTAATGGTGGAAATATAAATGGTACAATATTCATCGACCAAAACGATGCAAGTTATTCAGTAGACCCAGCAAGTACTTCCAACCTTAATTTAATTACTAACAGAACAAGAGCAACCATGGGTAATTCGGCATTATACAATACACCACGCCATCAGATAACAGCCAATACCAATTACTGGACAGGTGCCATGGGCTGGGGAACTACTGATTTTAATACTATTTTTAGTAATTGGGGTTCCGGCTTTTTTGA
>CAMBDK010000151.1 GCA_945865315.1 Chitinophaga pinensis
GAAACAATATATGAAAAAGTAGCAACAGGACCTGCAATTTGCTGTGTTAAAGTAATTGGAGCGGCAGCCCAATTATTAGTTTCGTTGCTTTCAATAAAATTATTGTCAGGATCAGTAATGGAAACAACATAGTAATCGCCATTACAAACTCCAGTTAAATCTATTGACATTCCTGGTAATTCCTGGCTGTAAATATCTAAATTCCCTACATATATACCCTGATCCACTCCACAGCCGCTAACCAAACCAAATGGCGAATTTGGAATATCATTCTGGGTTAACACATCTCCATAATTGCCATCTCTGCAATAGCCATAACTGGTGGTACAATCACCAAGATTAATTAAACAAAATGAAACTTTTGTACCAGCTGCAATAATTGGCCATGTTGTAGCGTCAGGATTTGAGGTGGCTTTTCTTAGTGTGAATTCAGCCCAATTATCAACATGGATATGACCATGAGTTGGGTGATAACTCATTACTCCATTAGTCAATATATCGTAGGAGGTAATTGTTCCATTATTTTTATGATAAATAGTCTGAACTAATTTATTTTTAGGAAAACTTCCGTCAGGACAAGTAACTGTGGAACAGGGTACTGAAACAGTATCGCAATAACAAGAATTGGAACCATGTATTTCCATTGGCCCCCAACCTATATTAGGAGTAGCATTGCTTAATGTCATATAACCGGGGTATTCTGTATGCTCGTGTTGAATAATTAAGGCGGAAGCTGTCATGTCAGGCAACAAGTCGCAAATCTGGCTACTATCCGGACATAAACAACCCATACCATTAGATGCTCCGCATGGACTACCCGGCACTACAGTTGTAGTATCTGGCTGAGGGTTGGGACCAAATGTTATTGAAAAGGAAGATATGAGCCCTGAATCTCCTGGAGCTTCATCAATAGCACATACAGACCAAATCCCATTTGGATTCTGAAGGTTATTCATTAAATTGATTGATTGAAACGGAGAGTAGGTTCCGGTGAAAGGTCCAATACCTAAACCGATAGCTCCATTAACACCATTAGAAGCAAAACAAGTATTTGTAAAATCATCACTAGCTCCACCATTATTTGAAGCTAATAAGACAACTGTCCCATCAGGAGCTTTCAGTTGTATTTTTAGATCAGCGTTAAAGGAATGGGTAATATTAACACATACTTGTTTTAAACCAAATAACGAATCAGCCTGGTTGGGTAATCCGCTTACCGTTAAAGGAAAACAAATTTGAGTATTATTATCTGGAATAGCACCTCCGGTAGAACTCATAAACGTTTGTCCTTTTGAATAAAAAGAAAAGATTAGTAAAATGGCAAGTGAAAATTTTCCCATAAAAATCGATTTTAAAATTAATTTGTCCTAATTTATACTAATTATCTTTAAAATCAAAATTTAATTGGCCTAATTTCCTGGAAAATCTAAAAAAGTAAATTATTTACTCTAGTTTATATTTTTAAAAATCGTTTGCACTTAATAAAAATCTTCAATAGCATCATAATTCTTCTGTATAATATGTTTAATAAAAAAAAGCTAAATAAAAACTATGGCATTTCCCTTTCTGTTTTTTTGTATTTTTGCGTTCTGCCTTTAATGTCTCTTTCTGGTGGTAAAGGCCTCGATAAAAAGGATCAAAATTTCAAAGTCTCCGAATAACTTTAGCGGACTGCAGCCTGAAAGTAATTCCATCGGCTTTAAGTCGATGGAAGTTTAAGTTATTTTTTTCAAGGGGGATTAGTTTTCTACCTGCTATTTTAATGCGAATATTTTTATATACATTTTTGTCCTTACTAATTAGAAAAATAAAAATATGAAAGAAAAAGAAAGTTTTATGCGCGAAGCTATTAAATTATCGATAGACTCTATGCTAGCTGGCAATGGAGGCCCCTTCGGAGCCATAGTAGTTAAAGATGGTAAAATTATTGCACGTGGCTTTAATAAGGTTACATCCACTAATGATCCAACTGCCCATGCTGAAGTAGTAGCTATTCGCGAAGCCTGCAAGGTATTAAATAGTTTTCAGTTAACTGGCTGCGAACTTTATACCAGCTGCGAACCATGTCCTATGTGCCTTGGCGCAATTTATTGGGCCAGACCGGATAAAATTTACTTTGCAAACACTAAAGCTGATGCTGCTGCCATAGGATTTGATGATCAATTTATTTATAACGAATTAGAACTAGCTATACCCGATAGAAATTTAATAACGGAACAATTACTGCAGGAAGAAGCCATTATTGCATTTCAAAAATGGCAACAAAAAGAAGATAAAATTAAATATTAAGAGAGGTTTTGTTTAACAAATTTGTTTATTAAAAATTTGAACTTTATGGGGATTCAATTTATTTTAAAAAAATAAATTATTTTTTTACGAATTTTTGAGAGTTTCCTAGCATATTTTTTAATTGCACAAAATAAATTCCACTAGCTAAATCTGATACATCAATTGTTTCATTATTTAAAACCTTCATTTCCTTAACTAATTTACCTGTTGAATTATAAAATTGAATAGGCTGAATCCCATATAATTTAGGAATCTTCACTATTATAGATCCTTTTGAGGGATTTGGGTAAATAGAAAAATCATTATTTGTTATTTCTGAAGTAGCAACCGTAAAATTATATTCAAATGCACCCAAATCAAAGCCATTTCCTTGTGGCCTATAATTACCTGCATAGTCTATCATTAAACTAACATTTGTTCCTGCATCAATACAAGGCGACATAGCTTGTAGGGTATAATCAAACAGCGCTTCATTTGTAAAAAGTGGATCATTATTGGTAATACAATTATTAAATGAACCCGCAACATAGTTAGAAATACCATTAGTTAAGGGCGCCGGTGTTAAGGGAGTTATATTTCCATTGACTAGGACAGAACCATCAAATCCATTATTGTAAAACAAACAATTTGTATAACTGAAATTAGTAGGTATAATTCCATTTTTGGAAACTACACTAAGGGAAGTGTTAATTGTAAAAGATCGGAATTCAAAATCTTTAAATCCGTAAATAATGCAATTAGTTAAATTGTTTTGTAAATTTCCTCTTTCAGCAGTAAAAAGTGCGTCATTATCATCTGCTCTTCCCACAAAGGTGCAGTTAATAAAGTCGTTAGCATAAACTACTTTACGATTTATCCTATCCGTTGCTTGACCTGCCAAAGCATGGTAGGATGGGTATTCATAATCGGCAAAAGAGCGCATGGCTATACCTGAAGCTACATTTTCAAATAAACAATTCGTAAAAGTATTATGGTTTCCTGTCAATTGCTGCTCCCAAGGAAAGGAGTTATTTTCATTTGAAGGGCAGTTTTGGGCTGTACTATCGCCATAATAGCTCGACAAAAAAGTCACCCCTCCAGATTTATAAACTGAAGAATATATAGGGTCTTTCCAATAGTAACTATTTTTAATATTACACCTATCAAATGTGTTATACCTGGCACTATTCTGAATAGTTAATCCTCCGAAGGATAAGGATGTTATCTGTTCTAAATTATTATACCTCACACCATCACCCCTAAGCATTATTGCTTCTCCAATATTTTTGGAAGTGCAGTTTTTTATTATATTATTTGTTGCTATCAAATCTTTTAATGAAGCGTCGTAGCAATAGCCACCGCCAGTATCACAAAGTTTATGGACATATGACATTGTAATAGAAAATCCATGACCATTATGCCCTTGATGCGCCAAATAATGTCCTCTTTTTTCAATGTAACAATCTTCAATCCGATTATATTTAGCTTGTTTTGTAGACGAATTAGGAGCAATATAAATATAATAATCGGTAAGACTGTAAGTGGTAGAAGTGTCATTAGAATATACTTTAGATGAACTAACTAAATTAGAATCGCCCGAAACACTTATTCCTTCAGAAGCTCCATTTAATATGAAACAATGTTTTATTGTGCTAGTATGCCCGTATATGGACATACCTTTACCATGATAATAACTATTTACATCACCAAATCCAGACAATATCATGTTTTCAACCAGGTGATGCTCTCCAACTATAGAAACGCCCCTTTCGCAATTTAATATTTGCATATTTTTCACAACAACGCCAGTTTTCCATGATCCAAAATCGACGCCTATCCCCCCGCTAACAGGATTCATTATATTTATTGTAGGGTAAATCTGATCATAGGAATTTGTTAAAAAAGTATCTAAGGAATCAGGTTGATTAACAAATGATAAATCACCTGGTATATTTGTATAACCTAAAAAAGTAGTATTACTATTTTGCACTACAAGATTTACAACACCATAATTTCCGGCCTTTATATAAACAGTATCACCACTTGCAGCAGTTGAAAAAGCGTGTACGATGGACCAGGGCAAAATTACGGATCCGATATTGGTAGAAGAACCTGCTGTATCTACATAAAACTTATTGGCACTAATCGTAATATGAACTAACAATAAAGACCAAAGTATAAATATTTTTTTCATGTCCATCGTCAAATTTTATTAAATTATTTAACTTTTATTGTTTGATTTTTAGCGATTATTATTTCAAAAAATATTAGAAAGCAGCTTGAATAATAAGCAATTTTTCTATCCTCTTGTTTAATACGAAATTATTGAATTGCCATCAAATAAAATAAAATTCAAGCACTTATTAGAGCTTAAAAAATATTAAGCTTTTTAATAACCGGCTTTAGCGGACCCTATATTTTCAATTGGATGCCATGTTGTTTTTATTTCTTGGTTATCAAAAATTAAATATGGGCTTTGCGCTTTATCAGAAGTAATATCTAATTTATCATATATATAAATACGCTTTACATTCAATGAAGCATTTTCTTTAATTGTTTTTATTTCAGTTTTGTTATTTCGGTAATAGGTTAAAGCATTCACATCCATGTGCGAGGAGAAATGGGTATATAGTTCATCACTTTTACCTGTAAGGATATTAACCACCCCACCCGGCAAGTCCGAAGTATTTAAAACTTCTGCAAACGTTACGGCGCATAAAGGTTTACTTTCTGATGCAAGCACTACACAAGTATTTCCTCCAGCAATAACAGGTGCAATGGCCGTTATAAGACCCAGCAAGGAACTTTCTTCCGGTGCAATAATCGCTACCACACCACTTGCTTCGGGCACCGAAAAATTAAAATGGGAAGAGGCCACTGGATTAACAGAACTAAATATAGCTTGATATTTATCGCACCATCCGGCATAATATACCAAACGGTCAACCGACAGCATTACTTCATCCTGTGCTAACTTTAGGCTTAGTCCTTGTATCACAAGTTCAGAAATAAATTGTTCTTTGCGCCCTTCTAACATTTCTGCAATACGGTATAAAATTTGACTGCGGTTAAAACCAGCTCTGGCACTCCATCCGCCAAATGCCGCACGCGCTGCAACAACAGAGTTTCTGAAGTCTTTGCGTGAGGAAAGACATACATTAGCAATACTATCCCCTTTTTTGTTTTTCAATGGATAAAATCTACCAGATTCTGTTCTCGGAAATTGCCCTCCGATATATATTTTATATGTTTTTAAAATTTCCAATCGTTCCATTTTTATTTATTAATTAATTATTTTAATAATTTGAAAATAATATATTTATCAAAAATATTTTTTTAATCCTGAATTATAATTATTAAAATTTCAAATAAGGCATTAATCCATGCAATCCGCCTTCGCGCCCAAAACCACTTTCCTTATACCCTCCAAAAGGAGAGGAAGGATCAAATTTATTATATGTATTTGCCCATACAACACCTGCACGCATTTTACTAGACAGGTTAAATATTTTGGAGCCTTTATCAGTCCAAATACCGGCCGAAAGGCCATAAGCAATATTGTTTGCTTTTTCAATTACTTCTTCTATTGTACGAAATGTTTGAATTGTTAAAACGGGTCCAAAAATCTCCTCCTGCACAATGCGGTGGGATTGTGAAGCATTTAAAAACAGGGTAGGACGACAAAAATACCCTTTAGAAGGAATAGAGCAAGAAGATTGATAAAAATCAGCCCCTTCATTTTTCCCTATTTTTATATATTCTTGTATTTTAAGCAATTGTTCTTTTGAATTGATAGCACCTATATCCGTATTTTTATCCATTGGGTCGCCAACAATTAAAGATTCCATCCTATCTTTCAATTTACGTATAACTATGTCGGCAACACTTTCCTGAACAAACAACCTAGATCCGGCACAACAAACGTGGCCTTGATTAAAGAAAATCCCATTAATAATACCTTCTACCGCTTGGTCGATGGGTGCATCTTCAAAAATAATATTGGCAGCTTTTCCACCTAATTCAAGTGTTAATTTTTTATCAGAGCCTGCAATAGATTTTTGTATCATTTTACCAACATCTGTAGAGCCTGTAAATGCTATTTTATTGATATCGGGATGGTTAACCATAGCGGCACCTGTTTTGCCAGCACCGGAAATTATATTTACAACACCATCAGGCAAACCACTATCGCGAATTAATTCAGCTAATTTTAATGCTGTAAGAGAAGTTGTTTCTGCTGGTTTTAAAACAACCGTATTTCCCGCCGCTAATGCAGGCGCAATTTTCCAGGCAGCCATCAATAAAGGGAAATTCCAAGGTATTATTTGTCCTGCAACACCTAATGGTTGAGGATTTCTATTCGGGAAAGCATATTCTAACTTATCGGCCCAACCGGCATTATAAAAAAAGTGATTTGCAGCCAAAGGTACATCTATGTCTCTACTTTCGCGGATAGGCTTACCTCCATTCATTGTTTCAATCACAGCAAATTCGCGTGCTCTTTCTTGCATTAGCCTAGCTATTCGATAAATATATTTACCGCGTTCTTTCGCTGTAATTTTACTCCATTTTTCAAAGGCTTTGCGGGCAGCTTTTACAGCCTTATCCACATCTTTTTCATCGGCTTCTGCTACTTCAGCAATTTTTTGTTCTGTAGCTGGATTTATAGTATCGAAATATTTTTTGCTATTGGGCTTTTCAAATTTCCCATTAATAAAAAGATCATATTGCTTTTTAATGGCAATGTGTTTTGTATCTTCAGGAGCGGGAGCGTATGTCCAATCCGATTTAAAATCCAATCCTTTTTTGTTTTCTTCTTTTTTGCTCATAGTTAATT
>CAMBDK010000152.1 GCA_945865315.1 Chitinophaga pinensis
AAAAAATGTATGTTTCCAATGTTGCTTTTTTATGCAAACTTTTATTCAATACCATTATAGCCTCATTAAAAGAATTTGAAATAACTGTATCTATTTTAAGTGGCCTATTTTTACGCAATTCATTTAATTCCAACCACAAAAATGCTTCATCCATATAACCTTCAGCAGGCCACTCATGCTTACCGTCAAAGGTTAACAAACAATGTTTAGAATTATATCCGGCAAGTTCAACCATATCATATTTTCTCATTTCGATATAATTAAAATCCTCATTGCCAACAATACCAATAAATGAATAATTAGTTCGAGAAAGATTACTTTTTGCAACTGGAATGGAGGCGCCACAGCATATAACACCTTCTATTGCACCATTCTTTATTGTAATTGCATTGGCCACACGAGCGCCGCCAGAAAAACCCATTAAATAAATACGCTGTTCGTTTATAGATAATCTTTTTCTAATATCGGCAATTAGTATATTGGCTATATTTTGAGATTCGTCCCAGCTAATACCATTCTGTAAATTGTTTGAACCCACAATAATATATCCATATTTTTCGGCATTATTTTTATAAAGTGAAACCGGAGTTATACCAGAAGCATGTGGATCAAAAGAAATAATAACAGGACTTTTACTTTTGATTGAATAATTACTAGGTAAATAAATAGAATAACTTTTTAAAGAATCATTTTCACAGATAACATTACTAATAACTTCCCTAAGAGGTAAAGAAAGCAATTTAGAAACATTTTGAATATTTTCAGTAGTTAATTCATTAGGCTCTTCCTTTTCAGCGGAACATGATTGCAAGGCAAATGAAACAATTAAGATAGGCAAATAAAGACACTCCCCTACCCTACCAAAATTAAATCTAATAAGAAAGAAAAGTCTAACTTTTGAAAATAAAAAAGCTATTGCTGAATTTATAACTGGAAATCTAAATAAAAAAAATAAAAATAAATTCATATTAAATAATTTTATAATTTTTATACTCACCAATTCGCCAACCAAAATTTTTCTCAATAAACAAAGAGATTTTTAAAATATAAGAAATTCTTTTCTTAGTAAAATCATAAGAAAAATCCCAATTCATTTTACTAATTCTATCTAGCATCACCTTTGGATGTGATCCTTTAAAGTGTTTCAAAGAATCAATAGCACTATAATCAAACTTATCTACTTGTGGTATATTAATTTTCATCCAATCGTCGGAATGCCAAAGTTTATGAAAAGTTTGCTGTTTAGCTTGCTGCGCTTCAGGAGGTTTAACCCACCCATAATGGTAAACAGTGGCATCAATAATTTTCACATTTAACTTACACCCATTTTTACGAAAACCCTGCGCATCTTTATAAGAAGATATTTCTTTATTATTCCTAATAATTCTTATTTCATTACGATACCAACGCCTTGAATCACCTACAAAATTATAAGAACCATAAAAGTGAGAATAATTAAATAACAAGCCATCAACAGTTTTATCATCCTTGTATAACAGCATCGCATCATAAATGGTAGTTAATTGCGCCTCATGAATTACTTCATCGCCTTGAATATAAAATGCCCAATCACTTTCATCTGAAATAGAGGCAAAGGCTTTATTAGTTTCATCCGCCAGTACCGAACCTCCACTCCTCAAACTATTATTCCATATTGTTTCAATAATATTAATTTTATCAGAAGATATAGATTTGACTAATTCCAAAGTGCCATCTTCTGATTTACCAACAGCTACTACAAATTCATCACAAATAGGAAGGATAGAACTAATCGCTTCCACAATTGGATAATCGAACTTAATTGCATTGCGAACAAAGGTAAAACCACTAACTTTCATTTATTATAATAAAATTTTATAAACTAAAAATATCACCAAAAATAATAACAAAATTATATTATAACTAAATAAAATAGAAAAACATGGTGTATAATATTAAAATTTATATTTTTTAAAAAACATTATTAATTCTGAGTTAAAAACAATTTATAAAAACACGGAAATTATATAAAAACTAGAACTAATTAGTAGCTTTTATTGTGCTAAGCCGAATACAAGAAAATAAAGTCCAATGAGCTTATGTAAATTTCCAAAATAGAGATTCACAATAATTTAATGAAAATTTTAAAAAACAAAAAGAAAAAAATTACTTTACAAAATTGTAAAAACTTATTATTAGAGAATAATAACTTAAATTTGAAAAAAAAGAAAAAAAATATCATAAATTATCAGAAGAAAAATAAAATTTATTACAGCTACTCAATTAGTAGTTATTTAACTAAAATAATTTTGGATAGAAAATATATTTACACTAATATAAATACTAATAAATACATTTTATAGAATATAATTTTTATAAATAAAAACCTTTTTTAAAAGCAAAATAAATTTATTATTTTATAAATTTACTTTTAAATATTACACAAAAATTTCATGAGAAACTTTAGAAAATATACTTTTTTTATTTTTAGTTTATTTTTTGTATCAAACTCTTTTAATGCTAGTTCTCAAGAAACAAAACTAGATTTACCTTGTAATCAGATTATAGATTCATTACAAAATATTTTAAAATTATCAAAAACAGATACTTCTAGAATAAATACGCTAATTGCTATAAGCAATGAATACATTGCTATATCCAACTATACAGGTGCATTAATATTTGCAGAACAAGCTAATGAAAAGGCAGAAAAAATAATTTATCAAAAAGGTATTATTAACTCCTATAACTCTCTGGGTATTGCTTATAGAAATTCAGCTGATTATAAAAAAGCGCTAAGCATAAATTTAAAATCATTAAAAATATGTAAACAAAGCGGCTATAAAATTGGTATTGGAGATGCTTATTATAACATTGGACAAGTTTATTATAATCTAGGTGATTATAACAGGGCGTATGAAAATTTTTTGGTGTATTTGAAAATCTCTGAGGAAATTGGAAATAATACAGGAATAGCCAATGCATACAATAATATAGGAATTATTTTTGGAATAAAAAATAAATATGATAAAGCTCTAAATAATTTTACGAAGTCTTTAAATATTAGAATAAAATTAGGTGAAAAAAAGGGCATTGCAATTTGTTATAACAATATCGGCAGGGTACAAGCCTTTCAGAAAAATTATAAAGATGCATTAAATAATTATTTAAAATCACTGAAGATAAAAGAAGAGTGTGCTGATAAAAAAGGCATTGCATCAGCATATAATAACATTGCCGATATTTATTTAAATCAAAATAATTTTAATACAGCATTACTTTTTCACAAAAAATCATTAAAAATAAGAGAGAATACAGATGATAAAAGTGCTATTGCAGCTTCATACAATGATATTGGCAACACTTACTTAAAACTTGGGGAAATTGATACTGCTAATTATTTTTTAAATATGTCATTAAAAATTAATCTAGCTATTGGACAAAAGGATGGATTATTGACTAATTATAATTTATTTTCTGAATTATTTGAAAAAAAACAGGCTTTTAAACAATCTTTAAAATATCATAAATTATATTCTGATATCAAGGACTCCCTTTTCAATGAGCAATCCGATAAAAAAATAACGGAGATGGATTCAAAATACGAATTCGAAGAAAAAGAAAAAAATATTGAATTATTAAAAAAAGACAAAGAGCTGCAAGAATTAGAATTACACAAACAAAAAATTATACGAAATGGATTTTTAATAGGTTTAATTATTTTTTTATTCTTAGCTATTTTACTTTATAATAGATTTTTAATAAAGAAAAAATTAAATACCACATTAAGCGATTCAAACAACGAACTAATTAAGAAGAATTTATTGATAGAAAAACAAAAAGAAAAAATAATTGATAGCATTACTTATGCCCAGCTAATTCAGCAAAGCATTTTGATGGAGGAGACCGAAATACAAAAACTGCTTCCTAACTTTTTTTTATATTATCAACCCAAAGATATCGTTAGTGGAGATTTTTATTGGTGTTCTAAGATAAACAATAAAATAATTTTAGCCGCTATCGATTGCACTGGACATGGAGTACCTGGAGCATTTATGAGCATGATAGGCAATACTCTATTGAACCAAATTGTAAATGAAAAACACATTACGATGCCATCAGAAATACTACGCTTATTAAATATTGGAATTTATGAAGCCCTCCATCAGGAAAAAGAAGGAATATTGGCCAGTGATGGAATGGATATAGCACTTATAATGATGGAATTTGATGAATTAAATAACGCAGAAAATTTAACAGAGGAACATAAAAATGAAAAAAAAGCTACTGCTCAAGTATTAACTAAATTGGAATATGCCGGAGCACAAATACCATTATATTATATAGTAAACAATGAATTAACAGTAATTAAAGGCAATAGACTTAACATCGGAGGTTGTGAAATGATCTCTAAAAAAGAAAAACCATTATTAAGAGAGTATACAAATCATGATATTCCAATTAAAAAAAATATGAGCATATATTTATTTTCTGATGGATACATGGATCAGTTCAAAGAAAAAGAAAAAACTAAATTTGGGATACAAAATTTTAAAAATTTATTATTGGAAAATCAAAATTTGGATATGCAAATTCAAAAAAAGTTTATTGAAAATGCACATGAACAATGGAAAGGGAAATCAAACCAAATTGATGATATACTGGTTTTAGGCGTTAAGCTTTAAGTAATTTCAAATGCCACTAAATAAATCTATCCATTATATTAATATAGTTTCAAATCGAAAGGCACATCTAACATTTCTTTTATCTCTAAGCCCCTATTCTTTATTAATTCGTCATCGTTAACATAATACCATATTATATTCACTTGGAAATTATTTTTGCTTATTTTCTCTAATACTTTTATAATTTCATATATGCTTTTTATAGATGCTGAATTAAAATAGTCGAGCTTAAATTCAAATATTGTAACCTGATTGGGCGATTTTAAATAATCTTCCATCCAATTCAAAATAGGAGCAAAGAATTTTATTGCATTTTCAGGTAATGAGCGTCCTGAAATTTCAAAAAGACCATTTTCCTTATCTAAAATTATTTTAGGAGTATCTTGTGTTTCTTCTAGAATTATTTTTTTTTCCATTCTTAATTCAATTATTTTTTTCCAATATTCCTTTGTAATCTTAAATATGTACACATAAAGAAAAAAATGAAAGACCTTCTCCTTCTGGCTTTAAATCGAAAATTAATTTCTCACTACTCTCCCGGGCAATATCAATAATCCCAAGGCCAGCACTATATTCATCTGCCAAAGCCTCCTTCAAAGATTTTTTATAATAAACTATCAATTCATCTTTATTTAATCCATTAACCTTATTTATTTTTTCCGTTATTTTTTCTGAAGATTTGGCATCTACAATATTTCCTGTACAAATGATATATTTTTGTTCCGTTTTCCCAATCATAAATATTGCATCTTTTTTTCCATTTTTCGCAACAGAATGCTTAGATATATTTTGCAAAACTTCTATTAAAACAAGATTTAATTTCTTTTTAAGATGAAGCCCTTCCTGCTGTTTGTTTAAATTTTCTTCAATCATCTTAAGCATAGGAATAATAGTCTCTTGCGAAAAGTCTCCCTTGTAAATCATTAATATATTCTCCTTGCGCATTATTTCGTGTATGTCCTTAACATCGACCATCGCAACACTTTTTTCAATTTTATGTTCCTTGTTATTAATTCCCCTAGGTCTATTTGCTTGCAATTTTAACATGAGATAAAATACAGAAACTTTCTCATTCTCATCTTCAAAATCAAATTCCACAGGATTAAGAGATTTCCGTGCCATCTCCACCAAACCTAAACCTGCACCACCTTTTTTTGAAAGTGTTCCACTTGTTAATAAATCAAGGTATAATTCTTTAATTTGAGCTTTATCAAGTTTATTGAGTTGCTCCAACTTATCTTTTAAAAATGAAACATCTTTTTTTTCAATCAAATTGCCGGAGGCAATGTATGTAAATTCATTACAGTTCCGGGCAGAAAACAAACCAGGAAACCAAACTGAATTATCGCTATTTACCCCATGATCATTACCATGCCGTACAATATTTTGAAAACACTCCACAATTACAAATGATACTTTGTTTCTCATTTCTATAATTTCAGGGCTTTTGCCTATTGAATATTCACTTAAGGCTATTATCTTTTCGGTAAGACCATCACTAAAATCTCCTTGATAAACAATGGAAAGATTATCACTACGAAGCTTTTTGTAAAAATTAGTTATAAGTTCTATATGCATTATAATGCGAAGATAAAAACTTATTTGTACTTTGAAAGTAAAACTCCAAATAAATTTCCATTCCTTTTATTTCTAATATTCGATATATTTAACATTGCTCCTATCCATTTTAGCAGATTTTTATTATAATTTATTTTTTTACACATATTTAAATAGCTGAAAATCAGCGAATAAAAAAATAAATTAGATTATTATTAAAAAGACTTTGGAATAGAGAATATTGCTATTATATTTGCACTCCCAAAACAAGTAATTGGGTAGCATATAAAGTGTAGATTAGATTCCGTAGCTCAGCTGGTAGAGCATTACACTTTTAATGTAGGGGTCCTGGGTTCGAATCCCAGCGGGATCACGAATGAAGTTTCAACAACCTTCAAAGTAAATCAAAAGCCTGAAAACAGCAATGTTTTCAGGCTTTTTTGTTTTCAGGCCTTCCAAGAAATACCGCTTTTGTCACAAATCCGTTCACTAGTTTTTCACAAAAAGTAGTTTTTTCACTAAAACTTTTTCACTAAAACTTTTAACACATGGCAAAAACAAGCATTAAGTTCTATCCAAGCTTGGGATCAAGAGGGATAGTTGGGGGAAAGCCAGGAAATAATTAATTTTGTCCATAACCAAAATTAACGATATGGACTATTCTTCTTTGATGTCACTGGTATTACCGGAAGGCATTCTTGAT
>CAMBDK010000153.1 GCA_945865315.1 Chitinophaga pinensis
AAAAAATACACCCTGCTGAAGGAAGAAAATGGATTGACAAAAAACTCAGTACTTTCAGTTAATGCAGACAAGGAGGGGAAAATATGGATGGGATTGCAGGATGGAGGAGTTAATATATTATCCAACGAAACTTTTCTGAATTATACCCGCAAAGATTTCCCAGAGAATACCTGCATTAATAATATTTATCAAACAAAACAAGGCAACTATATTATTGGAATAGTAGATAATGGGCTCTTTTATTTTTCAAAAGGCATTTTCACTCCCTTTGCCTTAGGTCCTGCATTTATGCCACCAAACATTTCTTGTATTTTCGAAGATAATAACAGCGACCTATGGGTTGGCAGCACATATAATGGAATATTTGTATATGGAAATATAAATGGGCAATATGTATTTAAAAAGAAAATAACAAAAATTGATAACAAAATTTTAAAATTAATTTCCAGTATTTTTCAAGCTAAAGATTCAACAATATTTATTACAACTTATGGTAGCGGCTTCAATAGTATTAAAAACAATAAGGAAAAACACTATGAAAATACAAGTGGTTTAACTTCTAATGATATTTTAACAAGCTTTAATGATAATAAAGGATTTATTTGGATTGGGACTAAGGATGCAGGAGTATTCAAGCTCGAAAACGGAAAATTTATAAATTATACCGAAAAAGATGGTTTAGCCTCTAATTGGGTAAGTTCAATCGCAATGGATAAGAATAATAATAACATGTATTTTGGTACAATTGGTGAAGGTTTAAGTTGTTATAATGGCAAAAAATTTATCAATATTTCAAAAAAGGATGGTTTGTGTTCAAAAGTTATAATGGCTTTGGCTTGGGATAAAAGGTCGAACAGTCTTTTTATTGCTTCGGATCAAGGCATTAATATTTTAAATCTTAGTAAAGATTTTAAAGTGGAGCAATTGCGCTTTTTCGGCGAACAGGAAGGATTTAAAGGGGTATTAGAATTCTATAATACAATATTAATAGATGATAAGGGCTTAATTTTATTTGGCACCAACAATGGCTTATCTACCTATAACCGCAAATTTGATTATCCTAACCTTGTTCCACCTAAATTGTATTTAAGTGAAATAAAATTGGCCTACGAAAAAGTAGATTGGAAAAAATTTGCCGACTCAGTAGATTTGCGCACTAATTTGCCCCAAAACCTTATATTAACTCATAAAAACAATCACTTAACTTTTTATTTTCAAGCCCTTACTACGGATGCGGTAAAATACTCCTATATGCTGGAAGGCCAGGATAACCAATGGTCGCCACCAGCAGCAGTTACCGAAGCTAGTTTTAACAATATAGCGCCAGGCAGCTATACTTTTAAAGTAAAAGCGATGAATAGCAATAAAATATGGAGCAAGGATACAATAAGCTTTAGCTTTTATATAGAACCACCATGGTATAAAACATGGTGGTTTAATGTATTATTTGTTTTATTTGTTACCGGCAGTGTCATCGCTTATATTTATAATAGAACAGCAAAATTAGCAGCAGAGAAGCGTATATTGGAAGAAAAAGTTAAACTAAGAACCATTGAGCTAAAGGGAGCCAACGAAAATCTTTCAATAGCAATGCATGAGATAACAGATAGTTTAATTTACGCAAAACGCATACAGCGTAGTTTTTTGACCAGCGAAAATGTTCTTAATAAATCCTTAAAAAATTATTTTATATTTTTCAAACCACGGGACATAGTAAGCGGGGATTTTTATTGGTCCTATGAATTGCCCGACAGAACGCTAGTAGCTTGTGCCGACAGCACAGGACATGGAATACCGGGAGCCTTTATGAGTTTAATAGGAATAAGCTTGTTAAATGAAATTTCACATTCAAAACATATTATAGAACCAAACCTTATATTAGATGAATTGAGAAGGATCATAATATTTGCCCTTAACCCCGAAAGGCTTGATTCGGGAGGTAAAGATGGGATGGATATAACACTTATTTCAATTTTAAAAAGTCCTGAAAATGAGGAAGAAATAAAAATTCAATTTTCGGGGGCCAATAATACTATCTATATCATTTCGACAACAGAGGGGGAGCCTACGTTAATAGAATACAAAAGCGATAAACAACCCGTCGGCTTTTATTCCGTTATGCAGCCCTTTACCCAGAAAGAAATAATAGCAAAAAAGGGAGATTTGATATATATGGTTACCGATGGTTACGCCGATCAGTTTGGCGGCATAAAAGGCAAAAAATATATGACAAAACAACTGAGGACTAAATTACTATCCTTAAAAAGCATTCCCATAAGCAAGCAGAAACTTCTATTTCACCAGGAATTTAATGCCTGGAAAGGAGACTTAGATCAGGTAGATGATGTAACAATTATGGGAATACAAATTTAACAATAAAGTTTACCATTTATTTTTGGGGGCTCCTTAGCTCTTTATTTAAAACTAAGTGAAGTATTCGAAATAAATCCCAAATTAAATGGTTCAAAAACTGTGTATTTTTCTTTTGTCTTGATACCCTTCGGTGGTTCTACAAACGCTCACGACAGGCTCGCTCAGGCCAGGCTCCAGAAACAAAAAAACAAGAACAACCGACTCCTGCTCACCTTTGCAGCGCTGCATCGCGTTTGTACCTTCCTCACGCGTGTTTTCATAAGGATGTTTTTTGCAAAAAAAATGAAAGCAGCTGTTTTTTATTAATATATCTGTTTTGTCGAAATCATTATGAAAGCTTTACTTATTAGTGTCTGTCAATAGAGTCAAATATTTTCAAATTATGCAAATTTTAATCTTCAGATTTCTGGATTTCAAATTTTTGAACCAAAATTGTTTTATTTGAAATAAAGCCAATAAAAGTGGTCATTGCGAGGCTTTTTTAGCCGAAGCAATCTCATATATTGGTGTGAGATTGCTTCAGTCGTAACTCCTTCGCAATGACGTTCTAAGTTTAAATGCCGACTCTATGGACAGGCACTATTTAGATATTTCTATTTTAACTTTTTTATTTTTTATCTTTTCATTTATTAGCAATTGCAAAAGCGCATCGATTTTATTTTTATTAACAGCCACATAAGAGGAGAAATCTAATACTTCAATAAGTCCTAAATCTTCTTTTTGCAATTTGCCCTTTTGAAGGAGCAAACCCACAATATCCACCTTATTAATTTTATCTTTTTTTCCAGAAGCAATATAAAGCGTTACCCAGTCGGATTTTTCGGGCATTATATTATGAGCAGGTAAAATTTCAAGCTCAGGGGCATCTTTAATAAAGGCAGGGATGTACTCCCCATCAGATAATAATAAATAAGAAATACCTTTGGCATTCATCCTTGCAGTACGGCCATTTCTATGAATGAATACATCGAGGGTATGCGGTAATTGATAATGTATTACAAATTCAATTTCGGGGATATCCAGGCCCCTTGAAGCTAAATCGGTAGTTATTAACATTTTATGACTACCATTTCTAAATTTAATTAATGCCCGCTCTCTGTCAACCTGCTCCATACCACCATGAAAAATGCCATGCGCCATTCCCTTGTCCCATAACAATCCGCTGATACGTTCAACGGCATCGCGGTGGTTACAAAAAATTAAAGATGCACCATTACCCAATTTACAAATCAAAGCAAATAAGGCATCCAGCTTATCTTTCCCCTCAGCTTTCACTATTTTTAATTTTAATCCCTGCAGCAGCGTGTTATCGGTATTCAAATAATTAAGTTCTATGGGATTTATTATCCCTGTAAATGCTGGTATCTCTTGCATCTTAGTAGCAGAAATTAACATCCGTTTGTTTAATTTTTTAAGATTATTCAAGATAAAAGACATCTCTTCCTGGAAACCAAATTCAAGGGATTTATCAAATTCGTCCAATACTATCATTTTAACAGTGTTTGGGTCAAAACTATTATGCCTAAAATGAAATGCAATGCGCCCTGGAGTACCAACAAGCACAGCAGGTGGATGTTTGAAATTATTCTTTTCCACTTTAGTTGAATGGCCTCCATAACAACAGTTTACCTTAAAACCTGTGCTCATGGTTTTAAATACTTGCTCAATTTGTATTGCCAGCTCCCTCGAAGGCACCAATACCAATGCTTGAACGCCTATAACATCTAAATTTAATTGATTTAAAACAGGCAATAAAAAACCCAATGTTTTACCAGTACCTGTGGGAGATAGAAGGATAAGGTCATTTGGTTTTTTCCCAGCTTCTATAGCAGCTTGCTGCATCTCATTTAATGCAGAAATTTTAAGGTGTTCTAATATTTTTTGTACCATAATTATTTTGAAGCTTTTTATTAAATAACAAAAAAAATTACACAACAAAAAAAGGCTGCCCTGATGAGCAGTTTTTGTATTTATTTTATTGCTAATAAATTAAACGAAAAATCAAATGTATTAAATTATTTATAGTTCTTTAAAAATAGGGAGGGTATAATATTATGCTAGCATAATATTTACAATATAAATGCACTAGAACAAAAACTTCGCATTTATCCAATAAAAAGCTTAATTAATAAAAATTATGTATAAATTAGCAACATAAAATCCATATTTGACTAAGAATTAAGTTTATGAAAAATTCATTTTTTTATTTAATTATTTTGGTATTATCTACAATAACATTCATTGAAAGCTGCACCTATGATAAAGGAGAGCTACCAAAGCCAATAATTAATGCTAGCTACCAAGCAACGATAAAACCAATAATTCAAACAAACTGTTATGGACAAGGAGCACAAACCTGCCATGTTACACCTTCAAATGAAGGTGCTGTGGGCGACTTTACCACCTATGCAGGACTGAAGGCAAAAGTAGATAATGGCACCATACAATCGAGGGTATTTAATACTGCCGGCGGCATGCCACCAGCTTATTCTACAGGCCCTTCGGCTCTTACTACGGATGATATGGAAAAACTAAAAGCTTGGGTAAACAATGGTGCGCTAGATAATTGAAAATTATTATTATAACTGTAAACGGGATAAATTTCCGCACATTTGTTTGATATAAAAAGTGCCGTAGGCACAAAATATCGGTAGAAATATGACAAGCACCTATTTTACGCAGTGCCGTAGGCACGACATTTATTTCGTCCCTAGTGGACTTGGATGAATTGGTGTAATTATTTTGCTACCCATATACAGTCCCTAACGGGACTATAAAATGCGGAAATTAATCCCGTTTTTAGTATAACTATTTTTTGAGCATATAAAAATAAATCTAAACGACATGTTTTTAATTCGAGTAGGATTAATGGGAATAAAATAATAAAAAACAGTAATAATAAAGTTCTAAATATTTATATCAATGAAAAAAAAAATCATCACCATATTATGTATTGCAATAAGCACATGTATAAACGCACAAATTTATATTGCTAAAAATTGCGAGATAAGTTTCTTTTCCTCTGCACCCATCGAAAATATAGAAGCGATTAATAAAGTTGCTAAGCCTATACTTAATACAAGCACCGGAGATATTCAATTAAAAATAGCAATGATTGCCTTTGTATTTGAAAAAGCTTTAATGCAAGAACATTTTAATGAAAATTATATAGAAACTGAAAAATTCCCCAACACCATTTTTAAGGGAAAAATAAATGAAAAAATAGATTATTTAAAAGATGGGGAAACAAAAGTAACGGTAACGGGGAAAATAAGCATGCACGGCGTAGAGAAAGAAAAAACAATAGATGGCATCCTGACAGTTAAAGGGGAAGAGATAGGCCTATCAGCCAAATTTAATATGCATATTGCAGATTATAATATAAAAGTACCCAGCTTATATGTAACCAATATTGCTGAAGATGTAGAAGTAAAACTTAAGGCTTTATTAGAACCATACAAAAAAAAATAAAAACCAGATGATGACAATTTTCAAAAAAAACCTACTATTACTGTTATTGGCATTCGTATCAAGCAACAGCTTTTCACAAGAGGATTTATTAAGTTTGCTGGATACCGTGGAGACAGTTAAAACCCATGAAAAAGTTATCGCAACTTTTAAAGCCGGCAAAATAATAAATATGCAATCCACAGAAACGGTGAAAGCTAAAACAATGGATTTTAAAGTTACTCATCGCTTTGGAAACATAGGTACTGCCAGTGGTGGCGGGCCGCATACGCTATTCGGTTTCGACAATTCAACCGATATTCGCATCTCCTTCGATTTTGGAATTACTGATAAATTAACCCTTGGCGTAGGGAGAAGTAAACAAAAAGAATTAATAGATGGCTTGGTAAAATATAAGTTATTAAGCCAAACAATAGACAACCATATTCCTGTATCTATCGTGTTTTATGGTAATATGAGTTATACACCGCAGGAGGCGGCTTTATTTTATAGCGGTATGGGAGAAAGTTCTGAATTTAAAAAAAATGATATCCACCGTTTTTCATATACAAGTCAATTATTAATTGCTCGTAAATTTAATTCTAAATTTTCAATGGAGCTGGCGCCAAGCTTTCAACACCGTAATTTTGTATTGGCTAGCATAAATACAGCTAATGATTCGAAAGAGACGAACGACTTAATATCATTAGCAGCAGGCTTTAGATTAAAAATAACGAAGCGGATGGCTATAATTACAGATTATTATTATACTTTTTCAAAATATCGCAAAAACAATACTGCGAGTCTATTTTATCAACCATTAGCTATAGGCATTGAAATTGAAACCGGAGGTCATGTTTTTAATATCAACTTTACCAATGCTTCCGGCATAATGGAAAACAACTATATTCCCAATACCACTGACAACTGGTTAAAAGGTGGTTATAAATTGGGATTTAATATTTCGAGGGTATTTAATATTGGACACAGGAAATAATTTATTAACTACCGAGTAGGCGCAGGCAATTCCAAACAATATTAAAATCATTTTCTATTTTGTAATCCTTTGAATA
>CAMBDK010000154.1 GCA_945865315.1 Chitinophaga pinensis
ATTAAACTACCCTCCGTAGCATTTTTAATTTGTTCGATACTAATTCCTGGCGCCCTTTCTAATAAACGGAAACCCTCAGGTATTATGTCTAAGACAGCCAATTCTGTTACAATTTTTTTTACACATTTCACTCCTGTTAATGGCAGAGCGCATTTCTTCAATAGTTTTGATTCCCCCGCTTTGTTGATATGCTGCATAGCAACTATAATATTTTTTGCGGAAGCTACCAAATCCATTGCCCCTCCCATTCCTTTAACCATTTTGCCAGGGATTTTCCAGTTTGCAATATCTCCATCTTCTGAAACTTCCATTGCTCCAAGAATAGTAAGGTCCACTTTACGCGAACGAATCATGCCAAAACTCATTGCCGAATCAAAAAAAGCTGAACCAGGAACTATTGTAATAGTTTGTTTACCAGCATTAATAATATCAGGATTCTCTTCCCCCTCAAAAGGAAATGGTCCCATGCCTAGCAGCCCGTTTTCCGACTGCAGCACAACATTCATACCTGCTGGAATATAATTTGCTACCAGTGTAGGAATGCCAATCCCCAAATTTACGTAATACCCGTTTTTTATTTCTTGAGCTATTCGTTTTGCAATACCTACTTTGTCTAACATAATTTAATTTTAAAATTTAGAAATGTATTTTTCTTTTGTCTTGATACAAGAGAAACAAAAAATCAAGAACAAACGATTCCTCCTCACCAGCAACCCTGCCTCGCGTTTGTACCTTCCTCACGCGCGTTTTCATAAACATGTTTTTTGCAAAAAAATAAAATCATCGGTTTTTATTAATCTATCTGTTTTGTCGAAATTATTTTGAAAGCTTTCCTTATTACTTCTGTTAATATTTTTAGTATAAAAATTTCCCCTGATATTTTTTACAAAGTAATATAACGAAGTTCCTATTTTAACAATTTCTATTTTAATTTTGTATCCTACTTCAAGAAAACTTAATAAAAAAATCCCCTTTAACCGAACCATCAGATGAAAGGAGGAGCATTTTAAAATAGTGTTATTAAAATCTTTACAAATCTTTTTTTCTTACCGTTCTTTGTTCTATTCTTTTTTCATAATTTACACCTTGAAATATGCGATGCACAAAAATTCCAGGAAGGTGAATGTGGTCGGGGTCCAGCTCTCCTGCAGGAACTAGCTCTTCCACTTCAGCGATGGTTGTTTTTCCAGCCATCGCCATCATTGGGTTGAAATTTCTTGCAGTTCCTTTGAAAATTAAATTACCCTGTGTATCTCCTTTCCAAGCTTTTACAAGCGCAAAGTCAGCATCGAAAGCATATTCCATCAAAAATTCTTTTTCTGCACCCTCCACTAAAAATTTCCGCACTTCTTTACCAATGGCAACTTCAGTGCCTACACCCGCGGGAGTATAAATTACTGGCATTCCATACCCTGCTGCTAAGCAGCGTGTTGCAAGTGTGCCCTGTGGTATTAATTCTACTTCCAGCTCCCCACTAAGCAATTGGCGTTCAAACTCCGCATTTTCTCCCACATACGACGAAATCATTTTTTTTACCTGATGCTTGTGTAACATCAATCCGATACCAAAATCATCCACCCCTGCATTATTAGCAATACATGTTAGTCCTACGACCCCTTTTTTAACCAAAGCAGCTATGCAATTTTCGGGTATGCCACATAAACCAAAGCCTCCTAGCATTAAGGTCATGTTATCCCGAATGTCATTAATTGCTATATCGGCATTTGCAACTGTTTTATTCATAACACAATTATTTTATGATAGATTAGAGAAGATAATTTTTTTCATATCATTTGAAATTGATGATATTTATATTTTTTAAAACTAATTAATTCAACTACTTAGTGAGGTTTTCAAAATAAATCCGCAAATTTAATGGTTCAAAAACTGTGTGTTTTTCTTTTGTCTTGGTACAAAAGAAACAAAAAATCAAGAACAAACGATTCCTCCCCACCAGCAACCCTGCATCGCTTTTGTACCTTCCTCACGCGCGTTTTCATAAGCATATTTTTTGCAAAAAAATGAAATCATCTATTTTTATTAATATATCTGTTTTGTCGAAATTATTTTGAAAGCTTTCCTTAGGTGTTTAATAATATTCATTTTATTAATAAGCATCATCCGAAAATAAATTGTCAGCAGCATTTTCTAATTCTTTATTGTATTTACTGCAATCCATTTCTATATCCATTTTTTTTGCAGGTTTTTCAAATTCTCCTTTCGAAATTTTAATGGTTTTATCGGCGTATACTTTTTGCATGAATTTTGCCCAAATAGGCAGCGCCATGTTGGCACCCTGTCCCAAATCAGTCCTGTCGAAATGGACAGCCCTGTCATCCGCCCCTGTCCAACATCCCGAAACTAAATCAGGGGTGATACCCATGAACCAACCGTCAGAATTATTTTGTGTTGTACCTGTTTTACCTGCAATGGGCATGTTCAATTTATATTTATAACGCAGGCGAACTCCCGTTCCTATTTGCACAACACCTTTCATTAGTTGTAACATAACATAAGCTTTTTCTTCACTTAATACTTCTTCGCTGCGCGGGAAGAAGTCTGTTAATAGGTTTCCGTTTTTATCTTCAATGCGGGTTACAAATGTTGGTTGAATCCAAGTACCTTTATTAGCGAAAGTAGCATTTGCCCCTACCATTTCAAAAACAGATATTTCGGGAGTACCCAAGCATATGGAAGGAACCGGATCAATAGGGCTTACAATGCCCAACCTACGGGCTATATCAACAACTGCTTGGGGGCCAAATTGTTTAATCAGATATGCGGAAATGTAATTTACAGAATTAGCTAAGGCCTGCTGCAATGTTAACATGCGGCCCTCTAGTTTTGTGTCTGAGTTGTCGGGACACCATACAGGCTGCCCTTCCGGCATATCAATACATATTTTTACATTTGGAATACGATAGCAAGGCGAATACCCTTCTTGAATAGCAAGTGCATAAATAAAGGGTTTAAAGGTGGAGCCCACTTGACGGGAGTGACCTATCTGGACATGGTCGTACTTAAAAAACTTATGGTTAATGCCACCTACCCATGCTTTTATAAAGCCTGTTTGAGGTTCGATGGACATTAGGCCCGTCTGTAAAAAACCTTTATAATATCGGATAGAATCCCATGGCGACATGGTAGTATCTATTTCTCCTTTCCATGAAAAAATTGACATAGAAACAGGGACTTTAAATATCTTTTCAATTTCCTTTTCATTCCATCCAGCTTTTTTAAGTATGCGATAACGGTCAGATCGCTTCATTCCTTGCATCATTATAGATTTTATCTCTTCCTTAGTAACATTCCATGCAAAAGGAGCGTTTTTCTTTTGTTTACATTCTTTCACAAATGCAGATTGCAACTCGCGTAAATGATCCGTAACAGCAGCTTCAGCATATAGCTGCATCCGGGAGTCGATGGTGGTATACACTTTTAATCCATCCCGATAAATATCGTACTTCTTCCCATCGGGCTTAAGGTTTTCGGCACACCATTTTTCCAAAAATACATCCCTTAAATATTCTCTAAAATAAGGGGCCAAGCCATCGTTATGATTTTCGGGGTGAAAATTTAATTTCAGTGGAATCTTTTGAAGGGAATCGGTTTGCTCATCTGTTAAATAATCATATTTGTTCATTTGTCGAAGTACTGTGTTGCGTCTATTTTTCGACCTTTCAGCAAATCTATTTGGATTAAATAAGGAAGGATTTTTCGCCATTCCTACAAGCATTGCAGCCTGTTCGATATTTAATGAATCGGGTGTTGATCCAAAATATATTTGCGCCGCCGATTTTATTCCTACAGCGCTATTTATGAAATCAAATTTATTAAGATACATTGCTATGATTTCTTCTTTGGTATATTCTCTCTCTAGTTTTACAGCAATAATCCATTCCTTTATCTTCCTTGAAATTAAAAAAATGCCATGCAAATCTTCGCGAGGGAATAGCATTTTTGCTAATTGCTGAGTGATTGTACTGCCTCCTCCACTGCTACCGCTGCCTATCAAAGCACCAAAGACAGCTCTTCCTAGTGCACGTAAGTCAACTCCTGAATGTTTGTAAAAACGAGCATCTTCAGTTGCAATCAATGCATTTACAACATTTGGTGATAAATCTTTAAATTTAATTATTGTGCGATTTTCGGCATAGTATTTACCCAATACTTTCCTGTCAGAAGAAAATATTTCAGTGGCTAAATTTGTTTTTGGATTTTGTAAAGCTTCTGTATCAGGCAGCTCTGCAAATAAATGAACGGTAAGTACAAAAAGAGATAATGCAAAAAGTGGGGCAGTAAAAAGAATCCAAAACCATTTTATTTGTTTTCTGTAATTTACTTTTTTTAATTTCTCAGCGCTCATTTTTACTATTAGATAATATCCCGCATAGCAGCGGAAAAAGAATTGATGTTAAAAATACAAATCTTGCTTGAATAAATATTTTTTAATTTTAATGCAGCTGCTTTATAATAGCTTAGTGAAGTTTTCAAAATAACTCCCGCAAATTAAATGGTTCAAAAACTGTGTGTTTTTCTTTTGTCTTGATACAAAAGAAACAAAAAATCAAGAACAAACGATTCCTCCCCACCTGCAACCCTGCATCGCGTTTGTTCATTCCTCACGCGCATTTTCATAAGCATATTTTTTGCAAAAAATGAAAGCCTCTGTTTTTATTAATATATCTGTTTTGTCGAAATTATTTTGAAAGCTTTTCTTAGCCTTTAAAATTCGCAATTTCAATTTTTAAATCGATTTTCAAAAATATTCTATCCATTAAAGCCAAATTTTAAAAATGGAAATCGAATAAATAAATTTATTATTTACAATCATTAGCGTCCGGTAAAGATAGAAAATATATTTAATAAGGCTTGAAAGCATTGATTTTATTAATTGTATTTTTTTATTCCTAAAACCTGCCCCCTCCATAAAATTTAGCATGTGTTGAAAAACTAAATTGGTTTGTGTGTGGTAATGTTTCCTAAAGGAAAATGATTTTTTAAACGCCTCCCCTTAAGCCTTCCGGGTGTTTTAGGTATGCCAATATATTGATATAGCTCATCAGATGTTGCCTCATAATACTTAGGTATTGAAACGAAATAACCTACACATTTTGGCTTGTTCTTTTGCCCTTTTTCTGCGTTATAAAATCGTTAAATAGCTATGGCTATGCGCCTCATTTATGCCTTGAAAAAGAACAAAATTACTTCGCCAATTCTGTACACTTTATTTTATTGCAATGCCTTACTGTTAGCATAAATGAGATTTTTTTATTCGCTGCTTTCCATTTTATAAGGCTTATAAGTAAATTGACAATGAGGCAACACCATTTTTGTATCTGTATGGCGTTCTCATTATCACCTATAAAATATTTGAGTGGAAAATATAGTTTCAGTTGTTTAAATAAAAGCTCTATACGCCAGCTTTTTCGATATAATAGCCTTATTTTAGAGGCTTCAAGGTGAAAATAATTACTCAATAAAACAATCGTGTCCTGACGCTTATATATATATATAATAGTTCGTCTTAATGTGATTTTTTGAATTCCCTATCACTGTTTTTATACTCTTTTAAATTCCGATGTTTATAAAAATATAAGTTTACCTTTGTCTTTTGACTGGATACGAATAAATTATAAAAATGAAAAAAATCTTATTTCTGTTGTTTTTCATTGGAATTGCTTTATCTTCTTTTGCTCAAACTATTAGGCAAAAGGACAAGTATGGTGTTCCACGTTTTTTTGTTGATGGCCAAACTATTAACCAAAAAGACAAATACGGTAATGCCCTTTATTTTCTTGATGGTTTAACAATAAGGCAAAAAGATAAATACGGCAATGCCCTCTATTTTATTGATGGACAAACATTAAGACAAAAAGATAAATATGGTGCAGCTTTGTATTTCTTTGATGGTTTAACAATAAGACAAAAAGATAAATACGGAAATGCCTTATATTTTGTTGATGGACAAATATTAAAACTAAAGGATAAATATGGCGAAGCGCTTTACTACTTTGAAGGCATTCCTGAAAAGTGGGTAATCGCATGCTTAATTTCACGGTAAAAACCACAGAGTGGGATTCGCAAGTGTAATAAATGTTCCTAAACCTCGAAAAAGAACATGAACCCATTAAAAACAATAAATAATAATTTAAGATTGTTATTTGGTTTTTTGCTTATTACACAGTACTTCTACGGCCAAAACAGTAAAACTAAAAGTATTTATCCATATAACAAATGGACAACAACTGAGTTGAAGATGGCCGCAACATATCGCGGTTTGGAATACTTGAGCGATATTGATACTGCCGTTTTATTTTATTGCAATCTTGCCCGTATCAACCCTAAGCTTTTTAGAGATACATATCTAATTGAATATTGCCAAAATGATTCGTTTAGGGAATTTCCAAGGAAACTTGCAAAATCTTCCTATTTTAAAAGTTTATGGAAAGAATTATCCAGCTTAAAAAAGGCAGAACCATTACTTCCGCAAAAGGATCTTTCAGAAATTGCATCCAAACATGCAGAAACGATGGGGAAGTTGGGAAAGCTTGGACATGACAATTACGACAAAAGATTCAAAAATGTAAACTCAAAATATAATCCGAATGGAGAAAATTGCGATTATGGCAGTAAGGACCCATTGGAAATTGTGATGCACCTATTGATTGATGAGGGAGTTTCAAGTCTTGGGCACAGAAAAAATATTCTTTCCAAGAATTTTAATTGTTACGGTGGGGCTCT
>CAMBDK010000155.1 GCA_945865315.1 Chitinophaga pinensis
AGGGTTAACATTTTCAAATTTAAAAAAACCTAAATTATCAGTATTGGAAGTCATAAGCGTTTTTCCGTTTTCAGATAAAAGTTCTATGGCATTGTTTTTTAAAGGGAAGTTAATATTTTGTGCCATTACAATTTTTCCTGAAAGCGTAATGGTATTCATATTAAGTGCAGTAAAGCTATAAATATCATCGCTACCATATCCATTCGCCCTGTTGGATGAAAAATATCCTGTAATGTTATCATCAAAAAAAATAATACCAAAATCGTCGCCACTGGAATTTAATTGAGCGCCTAAGTTTTTTACACCTGCATATTTACCTTTAATTTCTTTGGAAGAAAATATATCTAGATTTCCAAAGCCGGCATGTTCATCGGAAGAAAAAAACAAAACACCATCTTTGCGTATATATGGAAAAACCTCATCACTTTCTGTATTTACTTTGTCCCCTAAATTTACAGGAATTCCCCAGCCTTCTTCATTTTTTTCGCAAAAGTATATATCCATGCCTCCTTTCCCACCAGTCATATCCGAAGAGAAAAACAGTTTTTTCCCATCAAAAGAAATACTTGCATGCGCAACAGAATATTCGTCGCTATTATATTGAAAAGGTTTTAATTTCGACCAATTGTTTTCTATTAAAGTGGAAAAATATAATTTGGAACGGTTAATAAATTTTTTATCCTTTTTACTGTTTAAATCGGAATGGGTAATTATCATTAAATTTTGTTCTGTATTAAAGCTAACAGGGCCATCATGGCCATCTGTATTTATTGGCCAGGGCAATAGGTTTTTCTTTTTAGCATACTCCGGTTTATTGTCAGGGTCCCTTTTAATTTCATTAGTAGAATAGACGTGAAATAAGTTTTGTTCGTTGTTAAATAAATTCTGATTTAAATCAGAGATAAAAACCATTGAACTTTTAAAAAAAACAGGGGAAAATTCAGATTGAACGGTATTAAAATTTGTAACAGAAACTACTTCAAACTCTTTCTGCTTATTGCCTAAGTCAATAATATCATCGCATAATTTTATTAAGGATTTAGTTTTTTTATTATTTGGAACCAATGCTGCATATTCTTTAAATGCGATTTTTGCTTCCTCTATTTTATTATTGTTTTTTAATACCATTCCATAATAAAGGCGGTTAATGGGATTGGCACTTGCTTGGGCTGATAATTTCAAATAAAAGATTTCCGCTTGAGGGAAATCTTTAACTAAACGGTAGGAGTTTGCTAGCTTTTCTATTACTTCATTACTTTCGTTATTCTTTAATACTTTTTTATACTGTTCGATCGCTAATAAATATTCTTTATTATCATATAGTTTATTTGCTTTTTCAATCTGCGCATAGCTTGGGGCGAATGTAAGAAGCAATATAATTATGTTTAATAAAATTTTTTTTTTCATAAATGGAAGCAAAATAAATTCTTTCTTGAGTAAAATATATACTAATTAATTTACAATAGTTAATAGAAATAAATAAAATTAATTAAGTTTTTTTTAAAGTACTCCATTACGCAATTTATAATTTTAAATTAAAAATACCTGGGGGATATAAAAGCGGGTTTTTTAAAAACCTTTATATCATAACTTATCATTATTTCATTGCTGCTCGCCCCTAATTTATTTAAACCAATATCATAGGCGTAACCAATTTTAAACTTATCTGTAATTTTATATTGCAGATAGGTAACTATGCCAACCCCAGTTCGAAAAGAAAGGCCCACCCAAATTTGTTGTTTAATTAAAAAACTAAAATTAAAATCGGCGCAAATAGGAGCACCTTCTACATATTTAATCATATAGGATGGGCTGAAAATTAATTTATCCGTCACCTCCCATGCTTTTCCTCCTGTAAAAAATAGGTGTGGTAACAAAGTTGAATATTCTCCGTTCTTATTTTTCAAATTTATTATGCGTCCTTCATTTAAATGCGTTACACTTATACCCCAATAAAGTGTATTTGAATAATAATACAATCCTGCATCAGTATTAAATGCAGTGTGAGACTCTGTAGTATAAGTATCGTATATATCTAATTTGTCTTTATAAGTAATTTTACCCCAATCGAATACGTTTTGGTAAATGCCCGCCCGCAAACCAAACGATAGTTTCCCATTTCTTATTTTAATACGATAAGCATAAGACCCAAAAATACCAGCAGTTTTTTTTGGCCCTATAGTTTCATGAATTAAATTAAATCCTAATGCGGCATTTTTTTTATGCATGGGTCCTTGTACGTCAAAAGATGTAGTAGTTGGGGCTCCTTCCACACCCACCCAAGCACTGCGATAGAAAATATTAGTATTTATAGCATCTTTGCTTCCAGCATATGCAGGATTAATAGCAAATTGGTTAAACATATATTGGCTGTATTGTGCATCCTGCTGCGCACATGCCGATTGTATAAAAGTCCAGTTAGCATCTTTAGATGAAACTATCAGGAATAAAAACAAATAAAAAACAAAACTTTTTTTCTTGTTGCCGATAATTAATTTTGCCAGCTTTATTATCCAAGCTGATAATAAGTTGAGAGGAGAAAAGTGGCTCATTATTATTTTATTAATTACCGTTTTCATGATTTATTAATTCCTTTATTTTATATTTTTTTTAGAATGTACACCAGTATATTTTGTTTTAGTAAATTTATTAATCACAGATAAATGAAAAAAATTAATGTGTTAATTCTATCCAGCCCTTTCGCGGTGTTTTTTTTAAGTCTTTACTAATGGCTTCTATTAAATAAAAATAGGTGCCATCTGGCAATTCATTTCCCTGTGAATTTTTACCATTCCAGGCATTAGATTCGTTATTATAATCTATAGTCTCCCAAATTTTAGCACCCCAGCGATTATAAATATAAACAGTATTTGTTTCAAAGTTACTAATCCCATCAATTACCCACATATCGTTATTGCTATCACCATTAGGTGTGATACCGGTATAAGGCTCCAGCTGTTCGGCGCAATCTGTCGCGTCTTCACTTATAACTATAGCGCCTGCAAGTGAAAAGTTCCCATCCTTTATCTTATACTGATAAGTGCCAGGAGCAAGATTTTCAAATACTTGCTGGGAACCAAAAGAGGAACCTTCCCAGCTATAAGTAGCATTACCATTATTATTAATAACAGACAAATTAGCGCTGCCCTTATTAGCACCGGTGCAGGGGGAGTTTGTGAATGTGGATTTATCACTTAATGAACTATTAGTAGGTTGTTGAAAGCCCTGGGTCAACCATTGAACACTAGCAGACGAAGACATGGCAGAATCGGTACTAACAATTGTTTCTCCAACAGTATAATCTATCGTTCCCAAAGAGAAAGAGCCTGTTCCTCCTGTGGAACAGAATACTTGTCGCATAGGAGGCGAGTTTTGCACCTGAGCAGATGCAACAAAATGCAGTACTAACATCAAAATACAAATTGATTTAAACGCCTTATTATTCATGTCTAATTAATAATTTATTATTACGATATAGTATTTTGATAAAATAAAAATTCCTACTTTATAATTTTATAATATAACCAGATTGAATAGGTAATTTATGTAAAAATTTACCTAATAAATTTATCATTTTATTAATAAAGGATATAATCAGCTTAATTGATAAAAGTAAAAATGCTTATTTTAAATTTGCTAAACCTAAACGACTTCACAAATTAACATGTACTAAATTAATATAATATTTTCAATAATTTTAACAAAAATTCTATTTTTTAAATAATTATTGATATTAGTAAAGCTTTCAAAATAATTTCGACAAAACAGATGTATTAATAAAAACGGATGATTTCATTTTTTTGCAAAAATATCCTTATAAAAACGAGCTTAAGACATGAACAAACACGATACAGAGTTGCAGGTGGTGAGGAGTTGTTTGTTCTTGTTTTTTTGTTTCTGGAGTCTGTCCTGAGCGAGCCTGTAGTGAGCGTTTGTCGAACCACCGAAGTGTATCACGGCAAAAGAAAAACATACAGTTTTTCAACCATTTAATTTGCGGATTTATTTCGAAAACTTAACCATGGTATAATCTTAAATTCAGGGGTGTCCCCGTTTTATATTTACTGGATTAAAGCTATCTAATAAAAAAAATGGATGGGTGAAAAACCGCCCAATAAATTAAATATCAATTTAGCTAAACAAATGAATTGTTTTGTTGTGAAAGTTGATGAAGGCCTTTATTAGTGGGACTAAAATTTATAGTCTGTAAATTTTAGTATTCATCTTCATTAAAAAAGAAATCATCTTTGGTAGGGTAATCTGGCCAAATTTCTTCGATAGTTTCATACATCTCGCCTTCGTCTTCTATTTCCTGAAGATTTTCTATAACTTCCATCGGAGCTCCAGAACGAATTGCAAAGTCAATTAATTCATCTTTTGTTGCTGGCCAAGGGGCGTCCTCAAGGTTTTTTGCTAATTCAAGTGTCCAATACATTGTTTATGTTTTTGAAATTGGAACAAAAAATACTGTGCCAATTGATATATTTCAAAATAAGGATGATTTTTCTGCAAAAGTAAAAATTTATTTCTCTAATCAAAATGAAATTAGATAATTATTTACATTCTAGGTTTCCATGGTATTTCACTAACCATTAAATATTGGCTAAGTTTACGTGAAAGCATAAATAGATAATCACTTAGTCGGTTTAAATATTTAATGACTAATTCGGCAACAAAGCTGGTTTCAGAAAGGTTAATAGTCAAACGTTCTGCTCTACGACAAACACATCTTGCAATATGGCAAAACGATACTGTGGTATGCCCCCCAGGTAAAATAAAAGATTTCATTTCGGGTAAGGTCTCATTCATTTTATCAATTTCTTGTTCCAAAAATGTGATGTCCTTTTCATTTAAATCCGGAATTTTCATTGTTGATTTTTCAGGATCAGAGGCCAAGGATGAACCAATTGTAAATAATCTATCTTGGATTTCAATTAATGAATTTTTACTGTCATCATCTATCAATTGATCGCGAATGAGTCCTATGTAGGAATTAAGTTCATCCACTGTTCCGTAAGTTTCAATTCTAATATGGTTTTTTAGAACACGGGTGCCACCTATTAATGAAGTTTTCCCCTTATCTCCTGTTTTTGTGTAAATTTTCATTTTGAATATATATATATTGAAAATTTTTTTAATTTTTAATATTTCGAATAATTTAGGCTCTTGGCTCTCTTAGTGAAGTTTTCAAAATAAATCCGCAAATTAAATGGTTCAAAAGCTGTGTATTTTTCTTTTGTCTTGATACAAAAGAAACAAAAAATCAAGAACAAACGATTCCTCCCCACATGCAACCCTGCATCGCGTTTGTACCTTCCTCACGCGCGTTTTCATAAGGATATTTTTTGCAAAAAAATGAAATCCTCCGTTTTTATTAATATATCTGTTTTGTCGAAATTATTTTGAAATCTTTACTTACTAAGCTATCAGCCTATAATGTTGTTTGTTTAAAGATTTTAAATAATCCATATTTTTAATGTAATTAATTAGGGATTAGTTTTTTATGTATTGTAATAATATTTTCATTTTGATAGTCATGCTCTAGCTCACCATCTTTCAAACGAATTATTCTATGGGCATGTTTAGCGATATTTTCTTCGTGGGTTACCAATACAATGGTATTTCCATTTTTGTGGATTTGCTCTAGCAGCTCCATAATTTCTATCGATGTTTTTGAATCCAAATTCCCTGTGGGTTCATCTGCTAATATAATTGCGGGATTATTTACCAAAGCTCTTGCAATGGCAACACGCTGTCGTTGGCCTCCCGAAAGTTCATTCGGCTTGTGCTTTATACGATCGGCTAATCCTACTTGCTCTAAAACTTCTACCCCTCTTTTTATCCTATCTGCTTTACTAAATCCTGCATAAATTAGTGGTAACATCACATTATCAAGCGCTGTAGAACGTGGCAATAAATTAAACGATTGAAAAACAAAACCTATTTCCTTATTTCGAACTTCAGCCAGCTTATTGTCCATCATTTGTGAAACAGAAGTCCCGTTTAAATTATATTCGCCGCTGGAAGGGCTGTCTAAGCAGCCTAAAATATTCATTAATGTGGACTTTCCGCTGCCAGAGGGCCCCATTAATGCCACATATTCATTTTTATGGATGGTTATGGAAACAGATCGCAAAGCATGAATAATTTCCGTTCCTATTTTATAGGTTTTTGCAATTTTTAATAGTTGAATAATTGGAACCATAATGTTGCAATTTTTTTTTTAATTAATGGCAGCTATTCTATTAATTCAAAAGTAATGAAATTAATAATAGTATTTTATAATTATTGTTCCATAACTTTAAAATAATTCTGTTTTATAGGTATCCTTTAGTGAAGTTTTCGAAAAAAATCCGCAAATTAAATGCTTCAAAAACTGTGTGTTTTTCTTTTGTCTTGATACAAAAGAAACAAAAAATCAAGAACAAACGATTCCGCCCCACCAGCAACCCTGCATCGTGTTTGTTCATTCCTCACGCGCGTTTTCATAAGCATATTTTTTGCAAAAAAATGAAATCAGCTGTTTTTATTAATATATCTGTTTTGTCGAAATTGTTTTGAAAGCTTTACTTAATTGAAAAATGTATTTTCAGAAGGGGGTAATTGATATTTTTAGAAAGAATTTTGGGGGGGTAATTATCGTCATGCATCATTTTTCTTTTCCTCTTTACTCAATGAACCGATG
>CAMBDK010000156.1 GCA_945865315.1 Chitinophaga pinensis
ATATTAGCGTATGTTATGTGAGTTTTTATTAGGCATAAAGTCCTCTAAAAATATCAAGAATAGCATTAATTTTGTCCATTACGCCAAAAAAACCAACAATCACCTGAAAATCAAAAATATTTATTACGAGCATTTTAGGGTCAACAACAGTATGTTTAAGGCTTATTATAAACCGAACACAGCATACTATCATATTTATTAACAAAAAAAAATCCCGCTCTTCGTTTAAGAGCAGGATTTTTTTGAAAATTTAAAAGCTAATTACTCTAAAATAATTTTTTTAGAAATAGAACCTTTGTTCAACTGAATTTTAGTAATATATAATCCGGTAGAAAGTCCTTCGCGTTGAATGGTATAAGTTTGAGTGTTTAATCCAACAATTTGTTTTACCATTCTGCCTGTTACATCATATAATTCAACACTTTTAATAGTGTTTGAACCTTTTGCAGAAAAATTAATTTCTGTAGATGATGGGTTAGGGAAAATAGTAATGTCAGATACAGCAGCTTTTTCATTAATTCCTGCAGGGTTAGGAACGCAACCAGCTAAACCTAAAGCACAAACTATGCGGGGATTTAAATAACCCTGGATGGTATCGATATACAAGCGTCCTTTAGTACCCGATTGACCTGGATTACTAGTTAATTGCAGACAATTAGCTACAGAACCATTAGTAGTACCAGAATATCCATTATATTGAGCAATAAAAGTAGCTTCGCTCCACCAATCCCAAGGGCTACCTTGTTCTGTTTGTGGGTTAGCATTAAGTCCAGTACACGACATGTTTGCACCAGGCGCAGGTGTTACAATAGGGAACAAACCTTCGTATCCATCATTTAAGGAGTTTGCTCTTGTTGTATATACATCATTAAACAACGAACTTTTAAAAATTTGATTATTATTAATAGCAGCTTTGTTTACTATTCTTAATACATCATAACTTCCACTAGCCTCTACCACAAAGTCGCCAGTGGTAGGAACAACAACAGCTCCTGTTTTATATGGTGCATTTTGGTCTTTGGTGCAATGCATTCCTACAATTGGAACCTCACCAGCTTGTATCCATGAACTATCACCAACAGCACCACCAATATTAAATGCCATGTTAATAGTGGAAGTATGGTTAGGGAAATTTCCTATATTTAATGAACCAGTGGAATTTGTACCGTCTATATTCCCTGAAAGCGCTTGATTTACATATGGCACAGGTGGAGTTTGTGTATTATCAAGAAATTTTGAAATATTGATTTCAGAATCTTGCGTTAAGGAAGCATAAGCCAAAGCAATATAGCCTCCTGAACCTAATCCACCAATAGCAATTTTAGAAGTATCGATTTTATATATATTTAAATTCGCCTTATCGGATTTGAAATAACGAACACAATTTTTGGCATCCTGTATAGAACGGTAAACAGCATTTAATAAAGTGTTAGTTCTTACATCTACTGAACTAGAAATAGGGTTCCAGCCTAAGCGATAATCAGGAGCAACAGCTACATAACCTCTTTTTGCAAATTGGGTACACATTTCTACTATTGCGCTGTCTTTTTTTGAACCTGTAGGTTGGCCATTTGCAACACGGGGTAAAAAACTACCTGTATGAAATACCAAAACCAATGGTCGTGCAGCTATAGAATCATTTACCGGTTGGTAAACATCCATCTTTAATGAGTCGGCAGCAGGAGCTCCGCTTATTACAGATACATTTACTCCATAAATTACGTTTGACGTTACGCTAACCGAACTGAATGTTTCAGTTAAATACCTTTGCGAAAAGCCATTAAATGAGATTGCAAAAAGACATAAGCTTGTTACTAATTGTAGTTTTTTTATCATTTTTTATTTTTTTTAGTGATTATTTTTTTGCAAAGATAAACGATTTTTTTAATTGGGCAATTTATTGATAAAAAAAGATGTATGACAAATTCTCATACCTTAAATAACCACCTATTAAGCCGATTGATAAATTTGCAGCCGTTACAGCTGTTATTTCACCTGCAATCTGCAAAGCTGACTTACATCACGTCCAAATAATGAACAAGAAAATTAAAATTAAGGTGCTCTTGGTTATAAAATTTTGCACTTGAGAAATAATAATTTTCTGCACAATTTGCTAATAATCACTTTTCTTGTAAAGGATTATTATGTATATAATTAAATTTCTGTACAAGTTTAGCAGTATTGTCTATTTCAAACCAAAAAGCATTTCTTTCCCACGCAAGGACGGAAACTTGCGGGTGAAATAAGACCTGCAAGGGCGGAAGGGCGAAAAAAAAGAGCGTTCTGAAATCAGAACACCCTTTGTTTATAATATATTAGATTTTTTTCTACTGAACCACCAATTTACCAATACTAATAATGCTTTCAGCACTTCTGATTTTATAAAAATAAACACCATTCTGTAAATCATTACGTGATACTTGGAATTCTTTAGTAGCAATCTCTTGAATTGATTTTATATTTTTACCCAACACATCGAACATTTCAAATGAATACGTTTCATTTACGTTATCCGTTTGAATCACAAATGTTGTGTTATTACTGAACGGATTAGGATGCACATTTACAAAAGCAGTTGTGCTTACTATTTCATTAATTCCAGTAACAGAAGCAATTGTATTCAGAGCTGTATTAGTAACAATAGCGGAATTGAAATCAAAATAAATTTCTGCTTTATTTTTTATTTTTGTTCCAATTAGCAGACCTGAATTTAATTTTACGCTAAATCTCACAGAACCATGACTTGCAGCTTCATCGCTGGTACTGTCAGCTAAATTAATACCATAGAAATTAAATGTAACAACGCCTGGCGAAAGCCATTCTGGAGACATCGTATGACTTGCACCCAAAATCTTTAAGCTGGCTGGAATAATATCAGAATCCAGAGAGTCAATCACACTGATGTTAATAGCTGCTGCATTACCAGTATTTTGAAAATGTATAGTATAAGTAAGTTCATCCTCTGTTACAGGAATATTCCCTTGAGGTCCCATGCCTTTGGGAGAAACCTCTTTAATATTGGGATCGTAAGAATTAACAACGGGCAGACAAATTGTGATATCATTGTTAGTTACATCTACATCATTTGTTGGAATATCTGACATTATTCTAAAACACAATGTATCTCCGGCATTTACAGCCAAGGTTGGTGTAAGATGTATACGAGAAACAAAGCTATTCCAGTAGGCTCCATTACTTAAACTAGTAAGATTTGTATAATTCCAAATTAAAGTGTCGCCATTTACTGTAGTTGCAGGGTTGGAGCTAAGTCCTGCATTGTAAGTAACATTTGGATCCAGAATTAATTTCAACTGCCCAGTGGCCGAATCACACCCAGTATTGCTCACATAGGGACCCATAAAAAAAGGAATATTAGGACGAACTATACCGTTTGATTGAGCATAGCATTGCACATCCAGGTTACTTGTACACTGTAATGAAAAATCAACACCAGTTTGTGGTAAGGAAGTAAAGGAAAATGATGTAGGAGAACAAAAAGTTGAGGGGAAAATAAACTGATAATATGTGGGTATTTGAAACGTATAGTTTGTCATAAAAGTTTGCTGAACTAGCATACTATAATCTCCATTTGATGCTGAATTTGTAAAAAGTTGCAAATTCGGATAAGATGAAGGGCTTGTATAATTTGAGACACCTTCTACATATACACTCTGAAGAGGAACGTCTGTTCCATCAAACAAGCAATTGCTGTTGTTATCTAGATATAACTTTCCTGAAACACTCTCGTACAAACATGGATTGCTAACAAAACCATTTATAGAGTTATCTATATTATAAAGGGTATCTGCGCTAACTGGAATAGAATCAGCCTCTATGAAAATAATTTTGGTTTGATCTTGATTACAAAAAGCAATTCCCGGACTATTATTCAAAAAAACATCAGATGACTGGCCATAATTAAAATTGCCGAAGTTAATAATCCATGGATTTTGTCCCGTATAATTTGAAGCAGTGTCTATAAGCGTTCCAAAAGAAGTGTTAATAATTTTTAACGAATCTCCTAAAACTGAATTTGCTATTGTAATAATATACTGCATGGTTCCTGAAGAAGAACATGAATTCTGATCATGCGTAAAACTTGTTATTTTGTCCAGGGTTATATCACCTTGTATAGTAGTTTGTGCTTTAATCGCTGTCAGAAAGAAGACACAGGCGGAAATTGATAGGTAGACTTTTGCTTTCATATTTGGGATTTTTTAATTTATAAGTATGTATTTATAATGATGCTAAAAGAAAAAAAAGGTTGCATTTAAGCGCGCACTTAAAATAATATTTTTATACAAGATGTGATTTATCGAACTAAAGTTAGAAAACCTTTCTCCTCTATTCCTTCATCAGAGCAGGTACTTTCACCCTTCACAATCCAAAAATAAATCCCTGCATCTGCTATTTTATTTTTCAATGTTATTCCATTCCAGGCTTTTTTATCTAAGTCGGAGGTTTCAAATACTTTATTTCCCCAGCGATCAAATATTTCCAGGTTATAGCTTTTAAAATCAAAATTCTGATATGGATATAATAAATTTAAAAACGGAAAAAACAAATCATTGATTCCATCATTATTCGGAGAAAAAATATTTGTCGGTGTTTTCGCAATTTCCACAGAACAGGGAACAAAACATTGCACAGGAACAGTATCCGCCTGAAGTATTGAATACAGACGAACATCATCCAGACAAACCTGGGTGCAAGTGGAACAGACATGTCCCCAACTTGTAAATTTAAATTTCTGTGTTGCCGCAGTAGCAATGAAACTAACCATATATCGCTTTCCGTGCAAAGGCGAATAGTTTGTAAGACAAGATTCTTCACATTGCAATAAGATATTTCCAAAGCCAACATCCACAGCAAATAATCCTGGATCAGGAAAAAAACATTCACCACCTGCCCAGAATTCAACGGTATAAGCATTACCTATTAGCAATCCTCCAACCGTTTGTTCTATGGAAACACCATTTGCCCCCCCCATTGGTAAACTATTTAAAGGGAATCCTGGTGGTAGAGAAGGTATTTGACATCCGGTAAATTCAATACAAGAAATATCATTGAATGCTGAAGAACATGGGTTGCAGATTGAATTGTTTAGGTATACAATTTTATCTCCATCAGGAACTGTATTATAAAAAGTATCTAATATATAAGATCGAGTATCATATCCACCACCACTGCAAGTCCAATTATTAATATCACAATTATAAGCAGAGGAAGCGGGGTTAAAAGAAGAAAAAGGATCATCGGCAATACAGCTACTGCTTTCAAAACTACCATTAATAAGCATATTAACAGCATTCGGATTAAGAACAGTTACTTGGTTGACACATTTAACACAAAACACCTGAGAATAGGAATTTGAACCAATTAAAATTGCAGCTAAGAGAAACAATATTTTCATAAATTAAACAATCCGTTTTTAATAAGTTTTAAAACACTCTGTTAATTCATCTATACTTTTTTTTCTTTGCTATGTTTCCGGGCTATGAAGTGAGAATCTATCCCCTAGTTGCATGAATTTTTTTTTACATTTACAAGACGAATTTGATGTTTGTAAATATACAATTATTTTTTTATTTTTCATAAAAGCGAATACTGAATATGAAGCATATAGATATTATACTCTGTATACCATTGGTTTGAGGCCCTTACAAAGGGTTTACAAAGACTTGATAATAACCACCTATTAAGCCGATTGTTAAATTTGCAAACATTACAGCTGTTATTTCACCTGCAATCTGCAAAGCAGCCTTACATCACGTCCAAATAATGAACAAGAAAATTAAAATTAAGGTGCTCTTGGATATAAAATTTTGCGCTTGAGAAATAATAATTTTCTGCACAATTTGCTAATAATCACTTTTCTTGTAAAGGATTATTATGTATATAATTAAATTTCTGTACAAGTTTAGCAGTATTGTCTATTTCAAACCAAAAAGCATTTCTTTCCCATAATTGATAACTTCTGTCTATTGCATTTACAAGAATATCATCTAGTAAAACAGAGTTTTTTTTATTAAACTAAATTTTATTTGTTGTGCAGTATATTTTAAAAAATCTCTTTGAAAATCTTCATTTTTATGGGGCGCCAATATTTTCCATATTAAATGAATATGATTTGGCATAATTACAAAACCTAACACTTTTACTCGTTTATTATCACTCAAAAATTGTAAACTATCTATTACAATATTTTTATGTTCATCGTCCTCTAATAGTTTTATCGATTTAAGATTTGTGGCTGTGAAAAAATAAATATCTGAAGTCTTTCTTATTGAAACCATAGTTTGTAAATATAATAACTTTCACAAACTCGCAGGTGAAATAACACCTGCAAGGGCGGAATAACACCTGCAAGGGCGGAAGGGCGGAAAACACATGCAAGGGCGGAAAATGGCGGAAAACACCTGCAAGGGCACAAGGACGAAAACTTGCAGGTGAAATAACACCTGCAAGGGCGAAAAATAACACCCTCAAGGGCGGAAAAACACCTGCAAGGACGAAAACTTGCAGGTAAAATAACACCTGCAAGAGCGGAAATAATTCTAACAAACTTGCAGGTGAAATAACACCTGCAAGGGCGGAAAGAGCTGAAGACCTGCAAGGGCGGACGAAAACTTGCAGGTGA
>CAMBDK010000157.1 GCA_945865315.1 Chitinophaga pinensis
GTAGTTGAGCCAGGAGAAACGTTTATTGAAGAACCATTACCTACAAATGAACCACCGCAAGCGCCTGAATACCAAAACCATTGGGCACCAGTTCCAAGGGAGCCTCCAGAAACAAATAAAGTTGTTGAACCGCCACAAGTGGGATTTGGACTTGCACTTGCTGAGGATGGCGCTCCTGACTGCACACAGGAAGGAGCATAATTAAAACATATATTTGCACTGGAAACACATACAGCTTGCTCATTTGAGCCTCCACTAATTGTTAATTGAACACTGTTGGTGCCGCCGTAATTATAACCTGGCAAAGCACCTGAAAAAGTATATGCTTCTGGCCAACAATCGCCGCACCAACAGTTGTATCCACCAGGTGAAGGCGGCTTACATTGTAAAAGTACACCATTAATATAAACGCAAAGATTTCCATAACCACAATTAACTTTATAAACTGTTACGGTAACACTGGTCATATTATTTCCACCAGGGATAGGATCGGCAAAATTTCGAATACCATTATTCCAATTTCCACTACCTGAATATGGGGGATTACATGAATATTGAGATCCACTACAAATAGTGCAATGCCCAGAAGACCAGAAAACATTAGTACAAGCTGTTTGCGAAAAACTTAATCGAGGAAGAAAAAGGATAAAAAATAATATAAAAATAAGGAAGCTCCTATTAATTTTTATTAACATAATATTTATGTAGTTATAAATTATGTTCATAATAGGACATTTTATATTCTTTAAAAATTATCTTTTTTTTTATTTTTATTTCACCTATGAATAGTAAGCTTATTTCATTACTGCATTTACTTCAAAATGATATATCCCATATTCTTTGTAATTATTTACATTGTCCATAAAGTCTTTCAGTTTAACAATGCATTCGGAGTATTTCCCAGAAATACAATCGCCTGTAATTTCCAGGTTAGGTTCAATTAAAATAGACTTATGATTGGAGGGTTCCTCCTTTATTACCCATACTAACTGCTGATTTCGAACAGCATCATACCATTTTACAGTAACGCGATGTTCGTTATGGTTGTATATTTTTAAATATAAAACATCCTCACCTTGGCATTTACTATATTTAGAAAATACCTCAACACCATCTACCTTAGTTCTTCCGGCAACATCCAAAAGTAAAATAGTCCATTCGTTCATCGACTGAGCTTTTAAAGTAGTAGTAGATGTACACACAAAAAATAACATCCAAATAAAAAAATATGTTTTTACCCTCATAATGCTTTTAATTTAGTTTGTTACAAATTTAGTAAAATTAGTTTAAACTTAATAGTATTACAATACTTTTTTTTCGATATAATTTTATTGATTACTTTATTTCTCAAGGCTAAAAGTCTATTTTAGTTTTATTAGTAGGATTGCGTGTTTATTATTTAACATAATATTAATTATAAGACAAACAAGTATTTTAAATAATTGATTTAAATTCTGAGGTATTACTCAATTTCTAGTTTAATTTTTTCGTAAACCTGATTTTCTACAAAATGTTTTTTTAAACAGAATAATTCTAATTGTAATTGAATTAACAAAAATAAAGTTATATTTGTTTAATTAGAAACTTTTGTTGCAAAAATAATTGGAATTATCGATAATAAAATCATTTTCATAGATAAATAAACGTTTTTCACAAATGCTAACCAAATAATATAACTTATTATGTCATCATCAAGAGAAAAAACAAATAGAGCTGTGATTCAATTTTTAGAGACACTCAACAGAGAGGGAAATGTCATAGAGAAAGCTAATAAAAAAGTTCTTAATACCAATCAGGAAGAAAATTTGCCTAGCGAACGTTTATTCATTATAAATGAAGAATTTACTAATAAAAGAATCGCTTTTTTAAAAGAAAAGAATATCAATGAACCTCTTTACCTCACAGGGAAAAAGAAATTTTCGGACCTCAAGCAATTGGTTGGAAATATCGAAAATTATATTGGTATGACAATGGTACCTACTGGAATTATAGGTCCTTTGCGAGTAGTAGGATCAGAGGCTCATGGAGACTTTTATGTTCCATTAGCTACCAGTGAAGGAGCACTTGTGGCTTCCTACCACCGTGGTGCGAAGGCTTGTTTTGCTGCTGGTGGAGCCACCTCTATTTGCCTTGTAGAAGGTGTACAGAGGAGTCCGGTATTTAAATTTAATAATTTATCGGAATTGGCTCTTTTTTTAATGTGGACCCTTGCACACGAAGAAGAATTAAAGAAAATAACTGAAAAAACGAGTAGATATGGTAAATTAATTGAGCTAGGGTCGAATGTAGAGGGTAACCATCTTATTTTAACTTTTGAATTTACCACTGGCGACGCTGCTGGGCAAAATATGGTAACAATTTGTACCAATGAAATTTGTAATTATATAATTGAAAATAACCCGACAAAACCTATCCATTGGTTCATCGAGGGTAACTATTCTGGCGACAAAAAAGCTACTTCCCTATCTTTTACTAAACAGCGCGGTAAAAAAGTAACTGCTGAAATTTTGTTATCAGAAAAAATTGTGAATGAAATATTAAAAACAACGCCTCAAGCCATGGCTGAATATTGGCGTAGTTCAACAATTGGAGCCATACAGAGTGGCGCAATAGGTGCGCAAGGCCACTATGCTAATGGTCTTGCTGCTATGTTTTTAGCTACTGGCCAGGATGTAGCTTGTGTTGCTGAAGCTGCCGTTGGAATTACCAGAATGGAAGTTACGCCAAAAGGTGATTTATATGCCTGTGCTACGCTGCCTTGTTTAATTGTAGGCACAGTGGGTGGGGGAACATCCTTGCCTTCCCAAAGAGAATGTTTAGAAATTATGGATTGCTATGGTTTAGGCAAAGCAAGAAAATATGCAGAAATAGCAGCAGCAGTTGCTCTTGCAGGGGAAATTTCAATTGCTGCAGCCCTTTCAGCTGGCCATTTTTCTTCAGCACATAAAAAATTAGGAAGAAAAAATAAAACAAATGATTAAAATGAATGAATTCAGTAATTTAGAAGACAATAATGCTTCTTTTTTAAAAAGATTTTACATCTATCAAAAAGAACGGTTCCCTTTATTTGGGCATGGATTGCTTGTTGCCTCCTTCAGCTTTTCAGCTATCGCCTATTCTAGAATCTGCAGAGGAGAAAAAGAATTTGTAAACTGGGAAATATATTTAACAGGGATATTCACCACCATCACACTTTTTTTACTTGTTAGGATTTTTGATGAATTTAAAGATGCTGAAGATGACGCTAAATACAGAAAAGAACTAGCCGTTCCCCGAGGCTTAATGTCATTAAAAGAACTTGCAATTATTGGTGTTGTTGTCGCTTTTTTTCAAATAATAATTAATTTATTTTTCTTCCCCAAGATGCTTATCATCTATTTTATAGTTATTGCATACTTGTCATTGATGGGAAAAGAATTTTTTATTCCTGAATGGCTCAAAAAAAACCAATTTTGGTACGTTACCTCTCACATGTTAATTATTCCGCTTATCGATGTTTATGCTAGTGGTTTAGACTGGCTATTGGAAGGTGTAAGTGCTCCCAAAGGGCTTATATTCTTTTTCGCTGTGTCCTTCATGAATGGAATAGTACTCGAAATTGGAAGAAAAATTAGAACGCCAGAAAAAGAATCAGAGGGAGTACTTACTTATACTGGTATGTTAGGTGCTAATCGCGCTGTGATGCTTTGGATATTAATTTTACTTCTTACGCTATCGTTAAGCATTTCGGCCTGCATTTTTGCTGGCTACGGGATGACCGCTTTTATTGTATTGGGATTTATTTTTATTTTGTGTGCCACACCTGCATTTTTATTTCTTAAATATAAAACTAATAAACTTTCTAAAATGATTGAATACGCTTCTGCATTATGGACTATTGCAATGTATTTAACACTAGGAGGCGGACCAATGATTTCTAAACTTTTATTCAATTGATGAAATATATTATTGACACCCAAAAAGATATTGCACAAGATTTTATTATTGGCGGAAAAGCAAAAAACTTATTTCGTCTTGTAGAAATAGGGATGCGTGTACCTAAATTTATTGTTATTCCCCAGGAAGTATTATTTTCACTTGTACCAGAAAATATTCGTCATTCAGATTATAAAACTATAATTAATTTTATTAATAAAATTGACATAACAGCTAATTCTATTGTAGAACTAACCTCTCAATTTTCAAATACACATTATTTTGCCGTTAGATCATCGGCCATTGATGAAGATGGTTCAGAATTTTCTTTTGCAGGTCAATTTGAAAGTCACCTATTTGTTACCAAAGGAAATATCGCAGAAAAAATAAAAAGTGTTTGGGTATCGGCATTTTCTGAAAGGGTATTTGAATATAGAAAAAACAACAAACTCCAACAAAAATTTGGTATTGCAGTTATTATTCAGGAAATGGTTGATGCCGAAGTAGCTGGAGTTGCATTCGGAATTAATCCAATAAATGGGAATAAAAATGAAAAGTTTATGAGTGCTGTTTATGGCCTTGGCGAAGGATTAGTATCGGGTGAATTAAATTCAGATAATTTTATTTTGAATGATGGTAAAATCACTTCTCAAATTGCTGAAAAGACCCATAAAATAATTCTCAATTCAGTAGAAATTGGAGGTACAAAAAAAGAAACTGTTGAAATAGAAAAACAAAATTCTCTTTCACTAAATGATAAACAAATTAATGAACTAGGGACTATCCTCGACATACTTTTTACCGAATATGGTAAACCGCAAGATATTGAATTTGCTATAAAAAATGAAAACTTATTTCTTTTGCAAACAAGGCCGATAACCACACTTAATAAGCTAAATGATAAAACTGGTGAATACATTCTTTGGGATAATAGCAATATTATTGAATCTTATCCTGGGGTAACAACTCCACTTACATTTTCATTCATCAGTAAATCGTATGAGGGTGCGTATAAACTTTTTTCTGAATTTATGGGGGTAGAGGAAAAAGTTATAAAAGAAAATGAAAGGGTATTTGCAAATACGCTTGGACTTATTAATGGCAGAGTTTATTATAATTTAAAAACCTGGTACCACATGCTTGCTATGTTACCAGGATATAGTATTAATGCCCGATTCATGGAAAAAATGATGGGTGTGAAAGAACGTTTTGACATTCCTGAGTCCTATAGATTATCGAAAGGGAAAGCTTGGTGGAGCATCCTTAAAATGGCCTTGAGAATGTATTCACGTTTCCTATCGCTTAAAAAGAAAAGAAAAGAATTTATGCTTTATCTGGATAAAACTATTTCAAATTATAAAAAAATAAATTACAAAGAAAAAAACTCCAACGAACTGATGCTATTATATTTGGAATTTGAAAAAAAATTATTGAACGAATGGAAAGCACCGCTATTAAACGACTTCTTTGCAATGATATTTTTTGGTTTTCTACAAAAATCTTGTGATAAATATAATATTAGTAAAGAAAATCCTAATATTCATAATGATTTACTTTGTGGCAGTAGCGATATTATATCTATTCAACCTATTCATCGAAGTATTGCTCTGGCAACAGAAATAACGTCAGATGTTGAATTAAAATCATTATTTAATAATGAAAATGAAAAAAATATTTGGAAAAAAATTAATACTACTAATAACGAAAAATTTAATTCTATAAAAAACAAAATCGATGCCTACATTACCGATTTTGGTGAACGTTGCATCGGAGAATTAAAACTAGAAACAGTTTCATATACGCAAGATCCTACAAAATTTATTAAAATCTTAAAATCATATGTTGATACAGGAATAACCATGCAGAGCACTTCAAGTAATATTGAAGAGCAACTTAGATTAAATGCTGAACATAAAGTTAATTTAATACTTGGTAATAATTTCTATAAAAAATGGAGACTGAAGCGTACCTTATTGAATGCTCGTGATTTGGTGAGTTCACGTGAAAATTTACGGTATGAGAGAACCAGAGCTTTTGGAATAGTACGCGAAATATTTTCAAACATCGGACAAAGATTTTATTCAAATGGTATTATTGAAAATTCACGTGATATTTTTTATTTATCTAAAGACGAAATATTCTCCTTCATAGAAGGTACCTCTATTACGCCTAATATAAAAGGACTTATTGAATTTAGGAAAAATGAGTTCGAAAATTACAAAAAACTCCCCTCCCCTTCTGAAAGATTCGCAACATATGGTAGTGTTTATCACGCCAATGATTTTTTTAATACCAGTAAAGTAGAAAAACTTGAAGGTGATTTGAAAGGTATTGGATGCTGCCCTGGAAGAGTTCGTGCAAAAGTTATGGTTGTTTTAAATCCTGATGAAATTTCATCGCTCAATGGAGACATACTTGTTACTTCTAGCACTGACCCCGGTTGGGTTACATTGTTCCCTAGTGCTTCCGGTATTATTGTTGAAAGAGGAAGTTTATTAAGCCATTCTGCTATTGTATCGCGCGAAATGGGAAAGCCATGTATTGTTAGTGTTACAGGATTATTAAAAACTTTAAAAACTGGTGACGAAATTGAAAT
>CAMBDK010000158.1 GCA_945865315.1 Chitinophaga pinensis
TCCACTGATCGGTCATCTTCCAGACATATTCGCATTTGACGATTGACGCTGGCTTCTCATAGAGAACAGCAATTCGAGATTCTTTGACTTGCCCATGGCAGAAATCGTTAACCAATTTGAGCGTGTGACGGTGGCTTTTCTTGGGAAGGCTGTCCTGTTATGGATATTGGAGGACGTGGAGGCCAATCCTTGCCCTATTCAAATTTAATAAACAAAATATTTTTAGGTGGCGGTGGCGGTGGTGGCCATCAAAATAATCTCCAGGCAACACCCGGAACAAACGGCGGCGGAATTGTAATACTAAGAGCAAACACCATCATTGGAAACGGAAATAGCATAAACGCAAGCACTTTTGATGTTCTTACCGGAGGCTGTGATGGCACAGGTGGTGGTGGTGGTGGCGGAACCGTTTTGATGGATGTAGATAATTTTACTGGTGCATTAAACGTGAATGTAAAAGGAGGTGATGGATCCTTTCCAACATGTTATTTACAAGGTGCCTCCGGCGGTGGCGGAGGAGGTTGTGTGTGGAGTAAATTAGCTTTGCCTGCTAATGTATCCACTAATGTTAACGGTGGCTTTAGAGGAATACATGGCAGCGGCTCTCAGGACGGATTACCAGGAGGTATATTAAGTGGCTTGACAATTATTGGTTCTCCCTTTATTTTTAACCCCTTTAATTATCCAATTGCTGTATCCAGTTTAAACAATTCGATCTGCTTAGGTAACTCTACAACACTTGCCGTTGCTCCTAATGGAGTAGGGTTTACCTATAACTGGTCTCCGGCAATTAGTTTAAGCAATTCAATTATTTATAACCCCAGCGCCACACCAACTGCAGCTACTACTTACTCGGTTGTCCTCAATTATCCAAACGGTTGCAGAGTATCCGATACAGTTATGGTTAGTGTCAACCCAAAGCCTGTTGCAGACTTTAACAATACTACCGTATGTAAAAGTAATGTAACACAATTTTATGATAGCTCCACAACAGCCTTTGGGACTGTAAGCACATGGGATTGGGATTTTGGTGATTCCAGCCCTATAAATAATATAGCCAGCCCTTCTCACCTATATGCTAGCGCAGGAAGTTATATTGTAACATTAGTAGTAAACAATAGCCTCAATTGCTCCGACACGATAATAAAAACTGTAATGGTTTTTTACAACCCTACAGCTAGTTTCACCTCAAATAATGTTTGTTTGGGAGACACCATAAATTTCACCAATGCATCTGTAGTAGATGCATCTACTTCAATTGCTAGTAATTTATGGGTGTTTGGCGATTCTAGCCCTAGCAGTAATTTACAAAACCCAAATCATAAGTATTTTAATTCTGGAACCTACAATGTTACATTAGTAATAACAAGTGCTGATGGTTGTTCTGATGTAAATAACAGTATTGTAAAAGTATTTGATACACCAATTAGCGGAATGACATTTAGCAACACCTGTTTATTTGATAGCGCATCATTTACAAATACATCTGTTAGTCCATCAATGGGAAGCATAGCAAACTGGTCATGGGATTTTGGTGATGGATCTTTAATAGACACTGCAACATTTAACACAGTTCATTTATATGCTGCACCGGGAAATTACATTCTTTCATTAATTACACAATCTAGTAATCTTGGCTGTGCTGACACATTAAAAGATACCATTACAGTATTTCCTATGCCTATTGCTAATATAGCAAATACGGCTGTATGTTTAAATGATGGTATGAATTTCAATGATTTATCAATTGTTTCAGGAGGCAGCATAACAGGCTGGTCATGGGATTTTAGTGATGGTACTTCACCTAATGGAAACCCCAATCCTAGCCATATTTATTCAAATCCTGGAACTTATACTGTTACTTTAATCGTTACTACTAATAACAGCTGTAAAGACACCATAACAAAAAGTGCGGTGGTGCACCCTTTGCCATCAGCGCAATTCAGTGCAGACAATGTTTGTGATGGAGCTTTAGTTCAATTCAATAATTTTTCAAGTATCCAAGCATCTGATACAATACAATCCTGTACATGGAATTTTGATGATGGAAGCCCAATAGATACAATTCAAAACCCTTCACACCTTTATCCTGCTGCCGGCACTTATTTTGTTCAATTACTAATTATTTCAACTTTCGGTTGTTTAGATTCAACATCAAATACAATAATTGTAAATCCTAATCCAGTTGTAAATTTTACAACAAATAAGGATGCAGGGTGTGAACCACTTTTTGTTAGTTTTCAAAATTCCTCTTCTATTTTAACAGGCAATAATACTATGTCTGTATGGGATTTTGGTGATGGCAGCATAGCAAGTGACTCTAACCATTTATACGATAACACTTCCAACTTTTTACCTGAATTCTTTAATATAAATTTAACAGTTACTTCTGATAGCGGTTGTGTTAGCACATTAACTAAAAATAATTTTATTACAGTATACCCTATTCCTAATGCGGCTTTTACTGTTATGCCACAAATAGCAACTATTACCAATCCTGTTATTTCAATTAAAAATTTATCAATTGGTGCTAACTTTTGGACTTGGAACTTTGGAGACTCTGATACTTCTCAAGTAATTAATCCTATTCCACATACTTATGCCGATACAGGCACCTACTACATTACATTAATTACTGGAAATCAATATGGCTGTTTTGATTCAGCATTGCAAACCATTGTTATTGAGCCTGATTTTATGGTTTATATACCAAATGCATTTACACCTAACAATGATGACTTCAATGATTTTTTCACCGCTAAAGGTGAATTTATTGAATATTTTGAAATGTCTATTTTTGACCGTTGGGGAAATTTGATTTTCTTTTCCGATAACATCAATAAACCATGGAATGGTAAGGCAAATCGTGGAAATGAAATTTCGCAGGATGATGTTTATATTTATTCTATTATGATTAATGATTTTAAAAAAACAAAACACAAATATAAGGGGATTGTAACATTATTGAAATAATTAGGTAATGTTGCAAAATATAGTTGGTGGAATTGATATAAGCGAATTCAGCAAAAGATTTGATAAAGGACATACCAGAAAACAACGAAATAATATTTAAGAGGATTCTGTTGTTATTTTCCTAATTTTATAAAGAGTCGGACCAAACAATTTTGCCTGTTTTATCGATGTAAGAGATGATACCATCATAGCTAACAAATGCTAAACCATTATTAAATTCTACAGGAAAATCAGAATTTTTATATATTACAATTTTTCCTTTTTTATCAATGTATTGCCATTTAGTATCTTTAAGGCTACCTAATGTAATAGGTGAAACGCTTACACAAGCTAAGCCTTCTTTAAAAGGGAAAGCCCCGGTATAAATAGGGTTAATAATAATTTTCCCAGCTTTGTCGATATAACCATATTTTCCTGTTTTATAATTGCCTACTCTTACGCAAGCCATCCCATTGGAAAAAGCAAAAACCTTATCAAATTCACATGCAATAATGGGTTGGCCAGCTTTATCAATATACCCCCATTTACCTGTTTTTTGATTTCCGATTCTTACATTAGCAAGTCCTTCTGAAAATTCAAATGTTTCGTCAAATTTAAATGAAATAATAATTAGCCCTTTTTTATCAATAAAGCCCCATTTACCTTCTTTCTTAACCCTTGCCAGTCCTTCTTTATAATCCCAAGCACCATCAAATTCTGGTTTTATTACAATTTTACCTTTCGTATCAATATATCCAAATTTTAAACCAATTTGCAATCGAGCTAATCCATCAGAAAATTTATAAGCATGCTCACAATTTGGTTCTATGACTATTTTTCCTGTTTTGTCTATGTAGTAATATTTAGCTCCTTTTTTTACACAAGCCAAGCCTTCAGAAAAATACCCATCCGTTTTTTGATCGTATTGAGCTGCAATAACAAACTTACCTTTAACATCAATAAAGCCAAATTTACCAGCTTGCTTTACCATTGCCAATTCTTCATAAAAGGGTTCGGCTGAATCAAATTCGGCAGGAATAATTACTTTACCTTTTATATTTAGATAACCATATTTTTTATTTTTACTAAATGGATAAAGTATTTCTTGCGATATAATCACATGGTGTGAAAATAAAGCAACTATAACAAATGCAAACATTTTTTTGTAAATAACTAAGAACTTCATTTTTTATATTTTTTTTAATGCTTTAATTAATAATGCTAAAATAATAAAAAAATAAACGAAAACGATACCTATCTTTTTGGAAAGATAATAAATGATTTATTTTAATGCTAAAAATAGTAAAATATAATTATAATATAATGATATATACACTAATAACTTATTAAACACAAAATTAACAATTTTCAATAAAGCCACTATTTATAATATCTCGAAAATTTAAAATTAGTAAATAAACTAAACCTATTAAAAAAAAAAACGTCACACAATAATTGAGACGTTTTTTTTTAATTTATAAAATAATGGATAAACAATTACCTACCTCTCCCACCCATACTGCCGCCGCCGCGACTTCCACCGCCGCCGCGACTTCCACCGCCGCCATGACTTCCGCCGCCGCCTCCTAAACGACTACCGCCAATATTTCCTCCAACCCTTGAACTCTTTGGTGCAGAAAAAGAGGAGGAACGAGGAGCAAAATTTTGATAATTACGGGACGAAGAATTTCTATTTTGACCATCTGCATAATTGTGTCTTCTTGAATAACTAGAATTCTCTATTGAACTATTTCCCCTATTATTTTTTGAAGCATCAATTTCTTTCACAGAACTATTACTTGTCTCCAATCTACTTCCTCTACTATTATTCCGCTCAAATACATTCCTTTCATTTTGATAAACATTTTTAGCCTCCAATCGACTTTCATTATTTCTTGACGACTCAATTCTATCTTTAACAGCAGCATTTTGAGTATTATTTGCTCTGGTATTTTGGTAATTTAAATTAGATATCTTGTTTCCTTTTGTAGATCGCCCATCTCCACTTCCTTTAATTGCAAGGTCATATCTACCATAGGTATTTTTGTATTCTCCTTGGGCAATTCGTTGATTTACATTTGCAGAAGACGATCTTCTTTGTCCATAATAGTTGTGAGCTGAATTATTACGATAATAATTTGACCTGCAAGAGTAACCATAGTAATTTGAATGATAACAGTTATTATAACTATAATACGAATGCCAATAAAGTGGAGACCAGGGATTCCAAAATCTTGGATAATAGCCCCAGCGCCATGGAGAAGAGTATGCCAAGTAGGATGGGAAAAACAGAAAATTAATAATACTCCAGGATTCTACCGGATATCCATAAGCATAACCACCATAATTTGAACCATTATTAGAGTTGTAATAATTATTAGTTATCGTTGTTTTTCCATTATAACCTGGATTTGGTGTCCCAGCTTTATCACCATACTTTTTAGAGTTATCTTTCGGTTCAATAATATAGTTTTTCCCATACAATTGTTCGTCCCCAATTATCTGAATTTGAACCTTATCATTCAAATCTTTTTCAACTTCAATAACAGCAACATCCTGAGTTTCTTTTTCGCTCATTGCTACTTGAAGCACTACTGCATGAGCTTTGCCATTCATAAAATCCTTCACACTGATATAATCAATTTTATTATTACCATTCAAATCCAGATTATTAATTTTGGAATCTTCGGAATTTAATTTCTCCTCAAACTCTTCTAATGTTTCAGATTTCTGAAAAAAATACAAAACACCATAAAGATTAAGATTATCACCTGGCAAACCCAGCGAGTCGTGGGTTTCTTTTACCTGTGAAAAAATAGGATTACATAGAAAACTACCACCTATTATTGTCGAAAGAAATAGCGCTTTTTTCATTTGGATATGTTTTATATTAATTACTAAAAATTACTTATTACAAATGACGTATATCACAAACCATTCCAATTATTTTTTTTATATTTTATTAAAAAAGTTTAGTGTTTATTGACAAGCAAAAATTAGCCTAAATAAATCATAATTAATTAAAAATAAAGCTTTTATAGTTTTCTATAAAAAAATATAATGATTTAGATTTTCTAATTATTAAAATCAGATTTTACTTCAGCGGACTTTTCTAACCCCACTCCATCTTTCATTATCATACTGATTCAAGAATCTAAAATATTAATAAGTATAAATATTTATTAGCTTTTTGAAATTGGTTTGTAGCAATTGATTCCTTAAATAAAAACAAGAGTTGTAAAAAAATTGGGAAATGGAAATAAAAAAAACCGTAAACACTTTATTATTAAAGGTTTACGGTTTTATTTTGTGCGGATGAAGGGACTCGAACCCCCACGCCTCTCGGCACCAGATCCTAAGTCTGGCGCGGCTGCCATTACGCCACATCCGCATTGTATTTTTAAAATCGAATACAAAGATAGTTTTTATATTATATTTCTGAAAAATATTTTA
>CAMBDK010000159.1 GCA_945865315.1 Chitinophaga pinensis
AAAAACTGGCGTAATTGAAGTTACAGGAAAGGCTATGAATAGAACTGCTTTAGGAGTAGTTGATGCATTGATGCAACTATATCCTAAAGCAACTTTTGAGGAGTTAAAAGAGATGCTGCCAGATTCAATTAATACCGCTGCGCCTAAAAATTACAAATCCATATTTAAGCCATATTCCGAAAGATTATATGGTGTTATCCAGCCAGGAAGTATAAAAACAGAATGTAAGGAGCAGGGTTTAGATATTAGTGCTTCGCATTTTATTAAGCCCGAAGAGACATTTAAAACTATTGACGGTGTTGAAGTTTTGGTTTCAAAATCTTGGGAATCAACCGATACATCAACCGGTGAAAATGATTTACAAAACTTAATTAACCATGTTTCACAATATGGAGTTCTGGTTACAAAAGTAGAGAAGAAAGTAGCCTTTAATAAAGGCGAGTATAATTTAGAAATTATTAATCCTGTTTTATTTAAACGATTAACAAATCCCGAGGAAAAGAAAAAGTTTCCGTGGTGGATACTTATTTTAGCACTCTTGTTATTAGGCATATTGGCTTATTTTATATTAAGTAAAAACCCGGATTCTCAAGTTGCTGCAGCACCTCAAGTTGTAATAACTACTCCAACTATAGCGCCAGTGGTATCAAAAACCCTAGAGATACAACCAGAAATAGATACGATTACCGCTATTAAAAATGCGATAGCAGCAGGAGCAAATACAGAAAACCGATCTGTTAATTTCAATGATATTTTATTTAAATATGATAGTGATTCTATTTTAACCGAGTCAGACGCATCACTAGATGAAGCTTATTCCTTTTTAAATGAAATCCCTAAATTGAAAGTTAAAATAGTTGGGCATACAAGTAACGAGGGAAAGGTAAAATATAATGAAAAATTATCTAAAAAAAGAGCGGTAGCTGTTTTAAATTATTTAGTAGGAAAAGGCATTGCAGAAGATAGAATGGTTACAGAAGGTAAAGGAAGTTCTGAACCAGTGGCCGAAAATGATACGGATGAAAATAAGCAAAAAAATAGAAGAATACAGTTTGTTATAACTGATGATGGAAATGAATAATTAGATTATAGCATTCTCAAATAATATGAAATTATATTAGAATTTAACATACAAATTATGAAAAATTTCCAAATAAATAGCAAAATCCTATACGGTATTATTTTTACAACAATGTTGTATGGCTGTATGCAAGAAAAGGAAGGTAAAAACTTTGATGCTGTAATAAGTAGTATGAAAGAAATGTCTGATTTAGGAACTGTAGAATATAAATTTACTAAAATACTTAAAGCTGAAGATGATGCAACATGGTATAAAGTAGGAGCGAGAAAAATGCTTATTAATAGTAAGGCCTATGTTAAAGCTGGTGTTGATTTTTCTCAAATTATAGTTGAATCAATTGATGAATCAAAAGCAAGTATTAAAATAAAAATGCCTCTTGGTAAAATTATTTCTTTAAATATTCCGCCTGATGAAATTAAGGTGTTATTTTCAGAGGCGGCATTATTACGAAATAATTTCTCAAATAAGGAAATTAATACAATTCAGATAATGGGAGAAAAGGATATTAAATTGAAAATAAAAGATATTGGGATTGAGTTAGAAGCAGCAAAAAACGCAAAAAACTTTTTAGATAAATGGTTGAGAATGTCTGGTTTTAAAGAAGTAATAATTATTTAATAATTGAAAATGATAAAAACATACACCAAATTGATAATTACGATATTAGCTATTGTTATTGGCTATTTTGTTTGTGCCTATGTGGGATTGTTACCTTCTATAAAAGAACTTTTTAAGAAAAAAGAAATACAGCTTAAAGAAACAGTTTTAATACTTGAAGATGTAAAAAGTATAGCTCAATTTTTCACTGCTACAGCCTATGAAGACATTGCAATTGATACAACTAAACAAATCTTAAAGTCAACAATAATGTCAGCTTTTAGCAAATCCAAAACGGAACCTTCAAGATTTGTAATTCTTGCAAAGGGTATATGTATGGCCGGTACAGACTTATCAAATATAAAAACAGAAGATATTGTTGTTAATGATTCTTGCGTATCCATAACTATTCCATCGGCAAAAATATTAACGACTATCGTTAACCCTTCTGATTTTGAAATTTATATTGATGATGGTAATTGGTCGGATGAGGAAGTGAAAGGGATAAAAGTTACCGCATTAAAACGCATTGAGCGATTAGCAATTAGTGATGAGTTATTAAAAAAAGCATCCGAACGAACAAAGTTATTATTAACTCAGTTTTTTAAATCAATAGGATTTAAGCAGGTAACAGTTATCGAAATAGAATGATGCTAGTATTGAAAAATTAACAGATAATCAAAAATTAGAAAACCTAACAAATGAAATTTACGAAGCGTGTAAAAAACTTCGAGGAATAATTACAAAAAAATTTATAAAAATATGGCATTAACTGAATCACAACGAAATCAAATAGCTTCATACAAAAATCAAATAGAAGGCTACAGGAAGGACTTGCAAATTCTAAAAGATCAAAAAAAAAGAGCTTCCGATAATTATTCATATAATATAAAAAGTACAAAAGACCCCAATTCAAAACGTTCTTTTCGTCAGAGTAAAATTAGTTCGAACAATAATTATGTAAATCAAATTGAGTCAAAGAAAAAACAAATTGAGTATATAAAGGGCAACATTAAAAGCATTAAAGGCCACTAGCAATTTCGGGGACTTCACTTACTGTTTTAGTCATCACATCAAAAATGTCGGGTTCTACAGCTTTTGTAATTTCGATAATTGCAGCAATTATTGCATTTGTAATGACATGGCTAGTTTTCAAATTTTTTATGCTTCCTCGCAAATTTTGGGCTCAAAGCCGTTGTTTTATTTCCGTTCTTAAGATGACATGGCTAGTGTTGCGGCATTTTTTGTGTTATTTTATCAAGTGCAATCAAACGCTATTTAGTAAAACAATAGTTGTTTTTAAAAACAAGAACTAAACAAATCATCCTTGTTAAAAAGGGAGGAATAAAACTAAATAACAAAAATTAAATATGAACAACTATCTTAAGTACATTCAGGAAGTATTAAGTCAATTAAATAAAAAGGGCTATTGTGAAGATGCGAAACTTTTGAATGAAAAAATTGGCAATAATTATTTTGATACATCATCGCCTCATTTTTTTACCGGAAATCTTAATGCTGGCCTAGTAATGATTCAGTTGAACGCTAAAAGGGGGGAATCGGAATTTAATAAACCGAAGGTAGTAAGTTATGAAAAGTATATCGAGGACTGCACGAACTATGGCAGGGATACATATGGTGGTGTTGGCAAAAGTTGGAAATCGGCTTTTGACCAAAAGATGATACGGTTTTTGAAACCTCTTGATATACTCCCTTTCACAGGTGAAATAATGAATGATTTAGAAATAGTATCTGATAAAAAACTTCAATTAGAATTGGTGCCATTCGGCTCGCCTGATTTCAATTACAAAGAAATAGGAATAGCTAACCTAAAACCTTTTATTGAAAGAATTTTAGAGTTGATCTTATCAGCAGATAGGCAATGTGTGATATTTTGCGGAAGGGTGTTTTCTATTCTATTGAATGATTATTTGATTGATGAAAAGAAATATCGTTTTAAGCTTAAAAAAGTAAATGGGGATTTAACGCGGGATTATTTTGAACTGATAGAAGTAACGATACAATTAAAAGATAAAAAAATTAAGGCGGTAATTGCTCCACAATATGCTAAACATGGCTATCCTATTCACGAATATGGTAATAAACTAAAAGAATTAATTATTGGATAACAACGTTTCCTTTTTGTTTCAAATATTTTAAATCAGGTTTATAATGATTACGTTTACAGCAATTAATTAATACCTCAGTAAAACGAATTAACCAGAGATGGACAAAACTTTTAGTTTGGAAATAAAATGGAACTGTTGTAAACCAATGAAATTTATTTTTCTATTAATAGTTTTATTCTGCTTGCCTTCTTGTCAAAACATTCAGAATGAATACAAAGAACAGAAACTTAATTTTGATGAATTAAAACTTGAAAAACTTGTTGATGTTTTTTCAAAAAAAGAAGCTACAATAAAAACTGTTGACACAGCCAAGGTTACTTCTGATGATATTGAAACTGAATGTCCAGATGAAGGCTCTGCCGTTTCAGAAAAAGTTAGAGGATTAAATGTTTTTAAAAACAGAACAAAATTTCCTATAGAAAATGATTTTGATAAAGGTATTACACTTTCAAAAATGTTACAGGAAGGAAATGATAAAAGCAGGTGGTCGAATATGAAAGCTGCTAGAATTTCGGGGTATGTTTATGATGTGAAACCAGGCGGAGCAGAAACGTGCAATTGCAAAACAAAAGAAATAGACAAAAGGGATACCCATATTGAAATAGTTCTAGATCCAAACAATCAAGGGAAATCAAAAAGAGTGATAGTAGAGGTAACTCCAAGAATAAGAATGATAATGAAGGCAAAAGGTTTGGATTGGAGTACAAAGCATATTCGAGCCAGGTATTTAGGAAGATTTGTTGAAATAGAAGGGTGGATGCTATTTGATATGGAACATGCAAACGCTGCAGAGAATACAAAGCCAGGTAGACCAAGGAATTGGCGCGCAACCGCATGGGAGATTCATCCGATAACAAGTATTAAGATTTTAGATAAGAATCCTAATCTGTTTCATTAAAACCATCTATCTTGAAAATAGTTATCGGATAATAGGGTTCTCTTTTTATTAATTGGTAATTAAAGATTTATTCCCCCTTTTTCATTATATAGGGCACCTCGGGTTAAAATAATTTTGATGTGTTAAATTTAAAAAATCTTTAGTTTTGAACACTAACTCCGCCTTTTAACAAGCAGAGAATAACGATGTGAACAAAATTTGGCTTTAGCCCTGAAAAATATACCAACATGTCTTATACCAATTTGAGGGATTAAAAATTTATCTTATTTTTTAATCATTTGAACGTTAAAAATATAATCTTTGTGCCGCAATGATTGTATTTTTAATATATATAATACTTATCCTAGTAATTACTTATCTGAATAGGTCGGAGGTCCTGAAGGGTGTATTTAAATCAACAAAAAAGACAACGTGGGTAGTTCCATCCATATCTCTTTTGATGTATTATATATCAATAGAACAGGGTCAGATGATTACTGGAATATTAACAAACCAAGGACTTTGGGGTTTATGGCTTTTCTGGTCGGGTTTATTGGGTGCTGCTTTTACGCCCATAATATTTGCCCCTTTATGGTCAAAGCTCGACTTTGTTACAGATAACCAGTTTCTTCTGTTCCGATATTCGGGCTTAAGTTCAAAAATACTGCATATTTTTAGAGCTTTTTATGTAGGAGGGATAGTTGTAGCTTTCCTTTTAAGCTTTCATATTCTTGCCTTTTCAAGAGTGGTAGAAATTTATTTTCATCTTAATAGATACTCCTCAATCATATTAACTGGTGGTGTTTTACTAATATTTTCGATAAAAAACACTTTTCAAATAAAATTAAAAATAGATGTATTGCATATATTTATCTATTTGTTATTGTTATCAATAGCTTTTTATTATTTATACCATGCAAGCGGAGGGTTTCAGGAATCTTTTACTAAGTATGGAAAAGCAGGGGGGGATAATCTTAATTTATTTCCTCCTGTTGAACAAAAATCAGCTTGGGTGTCATGGTTCGCTTTTGTTGGAGTTCAATGGTGGAGTGCACAATTATTTGATGGTGGTGGGCCCGAGATGGCTAGATTTACAGCGGTAAAAGGCAAACGCAATGCGATTTTAACTGCACTAATCCCTGTGATGCTTTATATTATTTTGTCATTTCTGATGGTTAGTCTTTCCGTAATGGTTTTATCAACATCAACATCCAACCTGGGAGAAAGTCAATTTATTAGTAGTATTTATTGCGTTGTTCCGGAGTCATTGAGGATGCTTTGTTTTCTGGGCTTCTTTGGCATGTTTATAACAATATCTGAATCACAGATGAACTGGGGTGGTTCTTTTTTAACGATTGACCTTTATCAAAAATACATACAGCCTCACCGTTCAGAAAAACACTATATGTTTGTTTCTTTTTTAGTTATGTTTTCACTTTCCTTATTAGGTATTGTTATTGCCTTTAATTTTGAGAGTTTACAAGGTTTGTTAAAATTTGTATTTTCAATTTCAGCAGGAGTTGCTCCTGTTTTTATTTTACGTTGGTTTTGGTTGCGAATTAATGCATGGTCTCAATTAAGTGCAATG
>CAMBDK010000160.1 GCA_945865315.1 Chitinophaga pinensis
AAATCAAAAAAGTATAACAGGAATTGAAGATAAAAAAAGCATAGCAGTTAATTCAGTTGATAGAGATAAAAAACCTTTGGAAGAAGGAACAATTTTGCAAACAAATAATACTGTGGTTACAATTGTTAAAAAAGATGAAAATAAGGAAGAGGAAGAAGTGGAAGAAGAGGAGGAACAAGTTTTGGAAAACCAACAAAATAAACTAGCAAAAAACATGGTTGTAATTGATGAAAAAAGAGAAGGTGAAGTGGAAAATAATAAAGAAGTAAAGCCCAATGTTAATGATGAAAAGGAATTAACCGTTGTTGATAAAAAAGAACTTGTTGAAAACAAGGAAATAAATATGCAAATTAATAATTCAACGATTAATATTAATCAAAATGGTCACGATACTATTGCTAACATTGAAAAAGTGGAAATTCAAGAAAATGCAGTTGCTAAGAATACTAATGATACTAGCGTAAAACAGGAGAGTGTTAAGGAGGTAGATAATGAGGAAGAAGAAAATGAGGATGAAAAAAGGGAGGAGAAAGAATTATCCCTTGAAAATGAAAAAACTAATTTGCAAAAGCTAGGCGGAGCATCAAATAATTATAATAAGGAGGAAATAGCTGTTGCAAATATTGAAAAGCCTCTGCTGCAGCATGCCAATTCAGATGAAAATGTGCAAGAAGAAGAAAAAGAAGGCACGAAAAAAAACAATAGATTAGAAGAAAAATTAGAAAATGATAATGTCAATGACAATAAAAATAAAAGCTCGGTGCAAAAAACTAATACAAATATCCGTTTGCTGCCTGATAATTATGTAAAATTCGACAAAGATTTAAACGGAAATATTTCATATGACGAAATTATTAAATTGATTGATTCTTTTTTTGATGACGACCCAAATGTAAAGGGAGAGGATATTACATCTTTAATTGATTATTTTTTCGACAACTAATAATATTAAAGTAAAATGCCTCATAGCTTTAAATAAATAATGATAGCTATTTAATTAATCCCAAATGCTTTAATAAAATAGTTAAAAAAAGAGCAATGAGGTTCTGAAAAAAATCACTTTAAAATATCAGAATAAATTAATCAGCAGATATATTTTGATAATTTTCGTTAAATTTGTAAAAACGAAGCTAATGAACCAGTTTCAGTTAATTTTTTATTAGCTATGAAATTATCATTTAAAATCTTCCTTATAATATTTTATGCTCTCCCCTTTTATAATTATGCCCAGCAATCAGATTTAATTAAGAAAAGCGCCTCTATCTTTGGCAAGCTTTGCGACGAAAAAAAAAAGGGAATCACTTGCCAGATAGATGTGCTTGATTATCCTAAATGTGAAATAATAGAAAAAATTCAATCTTCCCCCTCCGGCAATTTTCAAATCTCAGTAATTCAAAATACAAAATTTATACTTTTTATTAAGCATCCGAATTATTTGTTTCAGTCAATCTTAGTTTCGATTCCAGATACTGCAAATTATAAAAAAATGCTTGATAAAATTATATTGCAAAAGTTAGAAGTAGGAAAAACTATTGTTCTTAATACTGTTTCCTTTGAATTCGGTAAGGCAACAGTTTTGCACTATTCAAAACCAGATTTAGAAGCAATAATTTCATTAATGAATGAAAACCCCAAAGTGCAATTGGAAATAGCTGGCCATACAGATAATTTTGGTTCAGAAGTTTTCAGTCAGGAGCTGTCTGATCAACGAGCAAAATCATTGGCTTCGGTACTTATCCAAAGCGGCATCGATAAATCTAGATTAAACCCTATTGGGTATGGTAATACTTTGGCAATCGCATCTAATTATACTGAAGAAGGACGTGAATTGAATAATCGAATGGAAATAACAGTGCGAAGTGTAAAATTTGAATCTAAAAAAGGCTCAGAAAAACAGAAAAAAGCAATCCTCCAGGCTCCAACAAAACAATATTTAAAACCTAATAATGGGGATAATTCAGGGAATAGTAAAGAAGACATACCTAATTTAAAGGAAAATGATATCAATGCAGACTCTATGAGCGCAGGCAAGGAAGAGGAAATTGAAGAAGAAGAAGTTGGGCCTACAGAGCCTATAGCAAGGATTGATTATAAAGGTAATTTTATTGCTGATGAAGCACCCATGGCATTTACAACAGTTAATTTAGTAAATAATAACGGTGAAATATTTAAAACTACCAAAACCGATAAAGACGGTAAATTTGAATTTACAGGAGTAGATCCTAATCTTGATGTAACGATGGTTATAGCGCCAGAAGAAACCCAGGGGTTTGATAAAATAGTGTTAGCCGATACTTCAGGAAATTTAGTTAGTGAGCTAATAAAAGTTAATGGAGAATTCGTTTTGGCGCTATTAAAAAGTGAAAAAACACAATTAGGGAAGGTTTATATGATAGACCCTCCATTGAGGGCATTAAGAAAAAAGTCTAGAGGAATTTCAGTTTTTGGAAATGTAATAGATGAAAATGCAAATCCTCTCAATGCAAAAATAGAAGTAGTTGATAATGCTACAAATGAAACAGTTGAAAATATTCAAAGTAACAACGATGGAAGTTTTAATATCTCATTATTTACTGAAAAAGATTACAATATTACTTTTAATAAATCTAGTTATTTATTTCAATCAATTTCTTTGAATACAAAAAGCTTTTTAGGAAATGATAAAAAACTGGATAACGTTATATTAAAAAAAGTGGCAGTTGGTAAGAAAATTGTCCTAAACAATATTTTCTTTGATTCTAATGATTTCAATTTGAGCAAAGAATCTTTTTCTGAACTTGACAGAGCTGTAAAATTTATGAATGAGATCAAATCCCTTCATATAGAAATATCAGGCCATACCGATAATGTTGGATCCGAAGAAAATAATAAACAGCTCTCTGAAAAAAGAGCAATGGAAGTAGCAAATTACCTTATAAAAAATGGTTGCGATGAAGATCGAATAGTTTATAGGGGTTATGGATCAATGCAGTCTATTGGTAATAATAATACAGAAAATGGTCGTAAATTGAACAGAAGGACTGAATTTAAAGTATTGAAAATGGATTTAGCTTCTGAAGGCATTGCTAAAGTGGAAATTAAAAAATCTACATTAATAGCTGACGAAGAACAAGGTGAAGAACAAGGTGAAGAAAAAGACACTTCCGAGGATATTAAAAACCTAAGAAATGAAGTAAGTAATAAAGGAAACGTAAAAGAAAATAATAGTCCTATACCTAAGGAATTCAAAAAATATGATACGGACAAAAGTGGAGATATATCGTCTAAAGAAATTGAAGGAGCTATCGATGATTTTTTTGAAAAAAACACAAAAGGGGAGGCTAATAAAAAAGCTAAGGAATTAATAACCAACTTACTAAATTATTTTTTCGAACAATAATTATTAAAAAAAATATCGCGATTTGTTAATAAAGTAAAAAATAAATATAATTACTTTTGCCCTAAATTAATCTAAATGCTAAGTTCTGCTTTAACTATTTGAATCATTCTTTAGAAGCTTTTAAATTGTAGCGATTGAAAAATACTTGAAATGCTGCCTATTATTGCTTAATTTTAATTAGAGAACGGAGAATTTTGAAAATATTGAATTTAAATATTTTTAGTTTCCAATTTTTTTTATATTTTTGGTTCTTATAAAAAGAAGTTTTTAATTTTACAAAAATATATGACAAACACTTCAATCGCTTATGAATTTTATCAATTCATGACTGAAAAAAATGTCTTAATAGCATTTACGGGTCATTTCGATCACCTTGTAACAACATCGTTATTGAAATATGTTAGAGTTAAATTAAAAGAAGTAAATTCTGATCCTGCTATCGACAGAAAAATATACAGCATATTGGTAGAAAGTATTGAAAATGTAAGTAAATATTCTGCAAAAAGTAGCAATGAACCAATTATTGCCATGTTATTGTTGTGTAAATCCGATACTCATTTCACTATCATTACAGGAAATCATTTACTAAATTCAGATATTCCGATATTAAGGGAAAAGCTGGATAAAGTATTAAAATATAGTCCTGTGGAATTAAAAAAAATGTATCGCGAACAAATACTATCACAGCGAACTCACGAAAATAGTGCAGGTTTAGGGATAATAGATATTGCAATTAAATCAAATAATCAAATACAATATAATTTCAAACTGTCAACAGATGATACATCAATTTATCTTTTCCAAACACAAATAAATATTTTTGATAAATAAGAAAATAGATTGATTAAAAAATATTAATATTTTTAAATATGGAATCACTAATAATAGAGGCTACAGAAGATTCACCAAAAATTTTATTCGATACTCTTTCTAATAGGTTTGTTATTTCTGGTGAATCAAGACCAGAAAATGCTGGTAAATTTTTCACGCCAGTAATTAATTGGATTATTAGGTTTGAAGAAACACTTTCTCAAAGAAAACAAGAAAAAAATATTGACTTGCCTTTGGTTTTTGTTTTTAATTTAGAGTATTTTAATTCAACTTCAGCAAAATATATTAAAGATGTACTTTTGATTATAAAAAAGTTTGTCGATCAAGGGTATCCATTTATTGTAGAATGGCATTATGACAAAAGAGATGATGATATGTTGGATGCAGGAAATGAGTTTTCTGATACAGTAGAATTAAAGTTTGAATTTGTTGAATATTAATTTTTTTCAACAGGTGTAAATTCCAGTTCATTATTTTTAAGAAATGTAAATTGCATCATTTTAATAAATTGTATTGTTTAGTTCTTTAACAAAGTATTATCACCCTTTAATTAAATTTATTATTTAAAATTATGGAACAATTATTAATTGAAGCTAAAGAGGATTCACCACATGTTTTATTTGATCCTATTGCTAATAATTTTTTAATATCCGGGGAATCACGACCTGAAAATGCAGGCAAGTTTTATACTCCTATTATCAATTGGCTGATTGATTTTGAAGGTTTTGCTTATTGGCGAAAAACGGAGATGAAAGATGAGTCAACACTGTTTTTTGTATTTAATTTAGAATATTTTAATTCTACTTCTGCAAAGTATATATTGGATATACTATTACTTATTAAGAAATTTGAAACGAAAGGTTATAATGTCAATATTAAATGGCACTATGATAAGTTTGGTGACGATATTTTAGATTCCGGAAAAGAATTATCGGAAATGACGGGATTGAACTTTGAATTGATTCAATCCTAGTTATTATTTTAAAGATAGATTTACTTAAAATTAGAATCAGTTCTTATCCAATTCTAATACTACTGAAAAATAAATCATTCTGCCTATTCTAGGCCCACCATATACTTGGAACATTTTATTGTTTAACATATTGGATGCTCCCAACTTAAATGTTGTATGGATTTTTGGAACAAATTTACTTACCTGCGCATCTAATTGATCATAAGTTGGAACTAATCCTGTAAATTGAGGCGAACCTTCATACAAAAAGCCTTCCACCCATTTATAATTGATAGAAAACCCTAAATTATTAATTGCTAAAGGATTTGCGGTTTTAAATATTCTAGAAAACAATCCAAAATAGGTGCTTATTTCCCTTCCGCTGAAACCTATATTGAATTTATGTCTTGGGGTATTAAATGCAGGAATTATAGGGTCTTCAGCACTTTTCTTTTTTAATTCATTGAAAGAATAATTGCCGGTTAATGCAAAGGATTTATAGAAATAATAAGTTAAACCTGCTGAACCCCCTTGAGTAACAACTATTTCATTTGAATTGGCAGCAACCCTATAAAAGGTAATAGCGGATATATTATTTATATCCACAGGAGCAAATTTAACATCACCAGCAACCTTATATCCTAAGAAGTCTTTATAATAGCTATAATAAAAACTACCATCAAAAAATATTTTATTGAAAAGGGTAGTTCTATATCCAATTTCGACGGACTTAACTCTTTCTGGTCTTACCGGAGGTATATCGAAATATACCAAAGAACTTCTTTGTGGTAATGCTACACTATAATATTCTTTGATCGATTCTATAGTAACTAATGAATCAAAACCATTTACGTTACCAATTAAAATAGCCCTGCCTACATTATAATATAGGTACTGGTCTGCTAAAGTTGGATTTCGTATTGCAGAGGAGATAGAAAGGCGTAAAATATTGTTTTTATTCAAATTATATACTGCTGAAGCTGCCGGAGATAAAATAAAATTAAAATTTTGATTTTTATCTACCCTTGTCGTCAAATTTAATTTCAGTTTTTCATCCAATA
>CAMBDK010000161.1 GCA_945865315.1 Chitinophaga pinensis
TAACTATATTAGCAATTTGCATGTTTTATTTAATTCGCCCAAGGAAGAGCTTTTAAGGAATTATAATGCAGTAGTTTCGGCATGCGCAAGTTGCCATTCGCAGCATTGCCCTGGGCCTTTGAAGGCTATAAATAAGTTGAAAATTTAAATCCCCTTACATTCCCATCTCTTCCGCTCCGCCGCCAGAAAACTTTTCCTGTCTAGCCCTTTTGTTTTCGGTAAATTTACCAATGCGATATGTAATACTAAACCGTTAACAAGTTAATCAAAATATTGTTATATTTGCACCATGCGAATATTACAACTTAAACCACATTTAACTACCTCTGAATTATCGAGCAAGTTATCCACCTGTTCAAGTGTTCATCAACGAAGTTATTGGCAAATTTTACTTTCTGTATCATTTAACCCCACTAAAAAAGCGGAAGAGTATGCCTCTTTTTTAGGAGTTACAAAAAGTAAAGTATATAAGGTAGTTGAGCTTTACAATAAAGAAGGTGCATGCTTTACAGAGAATCTTGATTGGGGTGGCAGACGTTCAAAAACATCGCACATGAGCTTTGAAGAAGAGGAAAAGATGATGAATGATCTAAAAATAAAAGCGAAAGATGGTAAAATTATAGTTGCAAAACATATTCGTAAGATTGTTGAAGCAAAAGTGGGCAAAGCCGTTTCCGATGATTATATATGGGATTTATTTAACCGACATAATTGGAAAAAGAAAATGCCACGACCAGAACACCCAAAACGCAACAAAGCAGCGCAAGAAGAGTTTAAAAAAAACTCCCAGAAATGCTGGCAGCCCAACCAGTAAAGGAAAATGACAATAGACCTTTAATGGTATTTTTTGAAGATGAAGCTTCATTTGGCAGAATGAATCATGTTCGGAAATGTTGGGTACACCGACCAGACAGAGCTATTGTTAGGAAACAAGCGATAAGAGAGTATTTGTATGCCTTTACAACAGTTTGTCCACAAACAGGTGAAACGTGTTCTATTATTTCTCCGTTTTGTAACACAGAAGCGATGAATGCCTTGTTAATAGAAACAAGCATAGCGTTTCCTCATTATCGAATAGTTATGATAATGGATTCAGCCGGTTGGCATACTACAAACAAGTTAGAGCTCCCGGAAAATATATCTATATTACCTTTGCCTCCATACTCGCCTGAACTAAACCCAACTGAGCATATTTGGGATTATATCCGTGAACAAAAAGAATTTAACAACTACACCTTTAATTCACTTGATGAGGTCGATAATCAATTGGGCGTAGCATTATGCGATTTGCACAATGAAAAAAGTATTATTAGCTCTATGTGTAACTTCGATTGGATTATTTCAGCTACTTGTTAGCGGTTTAGTATAAAGTTAATGGTAGCGATTCGCGATACGCGTTTGCGACTCATTTCCTGATAAAAATTATTATCATTTGCTGTTATCTGCATTTTGTGGGTATCTGTAATATCGGAAAATTTAAAACTTAAAATAGCATTTTTGAAAATTTCTTTTTTAACTCCCAAATCCATGGAGGAAATTTGTTTTACAAGTCCCTGAGCTCTTGCTGTTGGACCATTAAAATTAGCAGCAAATTGTATATCCAAGTTTTTTATAATACGGGTATTAGAAATCAGTATAAATAGATAACAGGCGTTTTCGTTTTGCAATTCTGCCTTAATATTATTTGCGTTAATCACAGTTTGAAATAAGTAGGCGCTCAAGGTAGTATTCCACCATTTTGTTATATCCTGTTTAATGATAAATTCAAGGCCATATGATTTGGAGGAATTAAGATTTACAAATGTTATGTAAGAATTTACAGAGCTGTCCGAAACTGTTTTGTAGCGCCGTATAATTCCATTTGTTTTAGGGTAATATAAAGTACTGGTAAGAACCCCCTTTTTAAAATATTTCAAATAACTCATCTCATTGGAGTTAATATATTCGGGTCGTAAATAAGGATTGCCAGAACGAATGTTATAAGAATCGGAATAATCTTTGAAGGGGTTCAGGGAACGAATTTCAGGCCGGTTTATTCTTCTGCTATAGCTTATTAGTTGTTTAATTTAATAATAAGCAAAAAAAAAAGAGGCTACCCTTTTGGGTGCAGCCTCTTTTTTTTTAACATTTTTAAAAATTAATATAAAACTACCTTTTGCACTTTTACAGCATTTCCTGTATTTAGTTTAATATAATAAATACCTTTTGCTAAGCCATCTAAATTTATCTCTTTATTATAATTATTAGAATTATTTTTATCTGAAGTATTATATACTTCTTTGCCTTGTATATCTAATACACTAATAGTTAATTGAGTAAAGTTAGCATTACTTGTACTTATATTGAATAAGCCACTTGTAGGGTTTGGGTATACCGAAATAGTGTTAAGCATGTCGTTTTCCTCAATGCCAACAAGAGAAGGTATATTTACTAAGTAATCTTCTGTTTCACCATAACCATAAGTTCCGCAAGAGTCAATTGTATTGGCAAAGGAGGTTTCTTTATTCACAATCCTCATCAAAGTATTACCACTTGCGGCAGATGTAGTAACAGTAAAACTACCTGTTTTTGTATATGTTAAAGCTTTGGCTGTATCCGATGTATAAACAGTTTCTCCAGCCTCTTCAAAAGAGCCATTTTGATTATAATCGATAAATATTTTAAATGCACTTGTATAAGCATTTGTACCACAAGTTCCAATTGTAACAGAAAAAGTATTAGCCGCAGTTCTTGAAAGAGTTGGAGGAGCAACTGCTGTGAAATTTGAATACAATTTTAATACAGACCCCGGACCACCTGTGGTCGTGCAAGTTGATGTATTATTTAAAGTTCCGACAGTAACATTAAAAATTTCTTCGTCCTCTTCTTCGGTTGCTGTTGAAGTGCAATAACATTCCATAAAAGGGACCCTATTTACCGTTACAACATTTGAGCTAACGGAAGTTCCACCGCTGCAAGCAACAGTGCATTTGTAATAAGTTGTAGCTGAAAGTATTGCAGTATATGTTGAACTTGTTGCACCTGCAATGTTAGTGTAAGTTCCACCTAAAGTGGACGAAGATTGCCATTGAAAAGTAATTCCAGAAACACCCGAAGTATAACCAGTTAAGATAAGATCAAAAGGCTCGCCATTACAAACAGAGTCGGTAGCAGAAGCTGTACCGGCTGTTGGGGTTCCTGTGCAAGCTACACCAGCGCCAATAGTTATAGTATAATCTTCCGTCTCACCAAATGAATATCCTAAACAAGCGTCTGCGCTGGTTAATGCTGTGAAGTATTTTCCTCTAACACGCATCTTTGTTGTTCCTGCCATTGCAGATCCTGGAATTGTTATAGTTGAAGTAATTGGTCCACCAGTACTGCTACTTCCAATTGAAGTAAATTCTGTTGTTTCAAAAGTCCCATTTTGGTTATAATCAATCCATACTGATACATGCTCAAGAGAACCTGAAGATACTGAAACTGATATTGGGTAAACAACACCTAAATTTAATGTAGCTGTGGGAGTAGTATATGATGTGTAACCGGATGTTCCGCAAGTTGTTGTATTATTAATTGTACTAATAGTTACATTAGTGATTGCATCACTAGAACAACTAGATGATGTTGGCACACAATAACAAGCAGATGGGGCATTTAAAGCAACAGTTACAATATTTGAAGGTGATGCTGTTCCACCACTACAGCTAACCAGGCATTTGTAATACGCTACCGCTGTTTGCGTTGCTGTATAAGTGGAAGAGGTGGCGCCACTAATATTAGAATATGGCCCCCCAATTGTACTTGCTGTTTGCCACTGAAAAGTAATTCCAGAAACCCCAGAGGTATAGCCTGTTAATAAAAGGTCGAACCCTATACCGCTGCAAGCTCCTGATGGACCCGAAGCTGTTCCTGCTGTTGGGGTACCAGTACAAGCCGATGGAGTTGTCCAGGTATAAGTTAAACCAGATGCAGGCTTTACAGTTGAAGTAAGCATGTTCTCAGCAGTATTAAAGGTTGCTGCAGTTGTTGCCGACCAGCTGGTGGCGGTTGTTCTAATATTATAATCGGAAGGCAACGTCCCGCTTAAGCCAACCTGTGCGGCAAATGAAGTAGAAGCTGTTGCAAATGTACCATATACGGTCTCTATAACGTTGGAGGTTTCTTTTAAACGGATCTGGAAATTAAAATTGTCACCAGTTGATAGGTATTCCCTAAAGCCCGCCCACTGAATAACACAGATTCTGTTAGGAGTTGCACCGATTGTTTCAATTCTCAACGAAGACCCGGTTTGTCCTTGCAAATCCATTGCAAGGGCACCAATTCTGTTACGTAAAAGTGTAGGAGTAGCTGTGGATGTTTGGGATAACGGCTGATTATAACCACTAGAGGCGCTTATATCTACTGATGTAGGGCTCAAGCTCGACTGCCCTAAACTAATCCAACCGTTGCAATTAATTGCCAATCTGTCAAATACTATCCCATTATAAGTAAAGTTAAAACCAATTGGAAAACCAACGCCAGTGCTTGTGGTTCCTCCTAAAGGAACAGCGGGATTAACATATTTTTCCTCGTCATCTCCTGTATCGCCTAAAAGAGTGCCCCCCGAAATCGCAGTATAGGTTCCCGAAGTTTGCGCAAATGGGTAGGCACTAACCTGGGCATTAGTAAAATTAAGTAGTGTAGTAATTCCAAATAAAGTAAGTAATGTTTTTTTCATTTCCAATTAATTTAAAGTGTTAAAATTTTTACTTTTATTTTTTTAAAAAGACAAATTTAGTGCTTTATTTTTAAATAGAACAAATAATTAATAAAAGAGGATTGGCAAACGGGAGAGAGGTTAATAAATAAAAGAAAAATTACAGAATAATTGTGTGGTAAGCGCCTGTAATTGTTGTGTTTATAAGCATATTTGCATCATTATTTTTAACGGTAATAATAAAAAATAAAACCATATATTAAAGCGCCGCAAGGGGAGGGGCGAATCATAAATTAATGAAATATAAGGTCTTGTTTTTTTTAATAATTATTATAAAGATTCTGCAATAACCTCTTTTACTTCCGGGATCATTTTTTTTAGCAGCCCTTCAATACCAGCCTTAAGTGTGATAGCCGATGAAGGGCATCCGCTACAAGCGCCTCGCAATATAACAGTTACAACGCCTTCCTTAAAACTTTTGAATGTGATACTGCCACCGTCTCCTTCCACTGCTGGGCGGATATACTGTTCGAGTATTTCAATAATTTTTACTTCCACTTCTATTACTGGTGCAACATGCTCGGTAAAGGCTTCTTTTTTTAATTTGAAAGAGCTGTCAAGAGGCATTTCTGTTTTTGGAGCCTCGGTAATTATAAGGCCTCCATTATTAATGTAATTTCTTATAAAATCACGCAAATCTTGTGTTATATCTTCCCATTGCACATTATCTGTTTTGGAAATTGTTACAAAATTATTGGCGATAAAAACGGCCTTTACAAAGGGGAATTCAAAAAGTTTCATTGCAATGGGGGAGCCCTTTGCCTCTGTTTTTGATAAATACTGGGCAGTAGCGCCATCTTTTACCAATAATTGGTTAGCAACAAATTTCATAGATGCAGGATTTGGTGTGCTTTCTGCATAAATAATTACTGCGTTTTTTATAATCGGATCCATCATTTTTTATTTGTTTTCGGGCATTAACCGAATAATTATTTTATTATTTTATTTTTAAATTATAAAGCTATAAAAACTTTTTTTGTTATTATAATTGCGAGTTTAAATGCCAATAATTTATACAAAGATAGAAATATAGTGCAAGCAAATAATACCCGAAAACTATTCGGGCATTATTTGCCGCTGCTGTATTTATTCTTTATTACCTAAAATAAGCACTTCATTTACTTGAATTTCGGTAACATAACGCTTCAGCCCTTCCTTGTCTATAAAGTTGCGGTTTATTAGTTTTCCTTCAACAGCAATTTCGCGGCCTTTTTTAATGTGTTTCTCAAATATTTCAGCTGTTTTGCCCCATGCAATTAAATTATGCCATTGTGTTTCTTTTACTAGCTCTCCTTGTGCGTTTTTGTAGGAATTGTTGGTGGCAATGCTCATTTTAGCAAGTTTTTTTTCTCCGTCTAAAATTTTAATTTCTGGGTCCATTCCTAGGTTTCCAATTAACTGTACTTTGTTTTTTAATGCGTTCATGATTTTTTTGT
>CAMBDK010000162.1 GCA_945865315.1 Chitinophaga pinensis
TGGATCAAGAGGGATAGTTGGGGGAAAGCCAGGAAATAATTAATTTTGTCCATAACCAAAATTAACGATATGGACTATTCTTCTTTGATGTCACTGGTATTACCGGAAGGCATTCTTGATTACTTTGAACTCACAAATTTTTCAAAAACGGAGGAGGGGTTTAAAATTTATCTGGCAGAAAAAAAAGTTCCTCCAGAAGAATTTAGTGCTGATAAACTCACCAGCAAAGGCTTTTTTGATGAAATAACCATACAAGATTTCCCTATACGAAGTAAAGCATCCTACCTACATATTAAGCGAAGACGTTGGGTTAATGAACGAACAGGAGATATCGTATATCGTAACTGGAATATGGTAGCAAAAGGCACCCGAATGACGCAAGAGTTTGCGTCTTTTTTAAAAGCTATTGCTCGATACCAAGCCAGTAAGCGCTAAAAGTATTGGCGATTATTTTGGTGTAGATGGTAAGTTATTAGAAGAACAATACCGAGATCACCTAAGCGGCTTTCATAGCTGGGAACAGTTTGAACATGCTAATGATTGGATTTTATTCCCACAGAATATTGGTGAGTTCATTAGCATTGATGAAACGTCACTTTCACAAGGGGAACTATACACCATTGTTACTAATAAAGAGGCCAAAGGCAAGAAGGGCGCATTAATAGCAATGGTAAAGGGAACCAATAGTGAAACAGTTAAAAATGTATTATTGAAAATTGGGATTAAATCAAGAGAAAAAGTCAAAGAAATAACGCTAGATATGGCTCCTACCATGGAGCGTATCGCAAAGCTGTCCTTCACAAAAGCTAAGTTGGTTACTGATCGTTTCCATGTGCAAAAGCTAGCTTATGAAGCAGTTCAGCAGATACGAATAGAATGCAGGTGGGAAGCTATAGACCAAGAAAACAATGAAATTCAATTAGCTAAAGAAGTAAATAAAAAATATATTCCAGATGTATTAGAAAATGGAGATACGCTAAAACAGTTATTAGCACGAAGCCGGTATTTATTATTTAAGCGCGAAAACAAATGGACTCCATCCCAAAATCAAAGAGCAGCAATACTTTTTGAGCGTTATCCTGACATCGAAAAAGCATATGATTTATCAATGGAATTAGGGCATATTTATCATACTTCTAAAGTCAAAGGAGTTGCTTTTACACGTTTGGCAAAATGGTATGATAAAGTAGAAAAATCAAAGTTTAAATCTTTTAATACGATAGCAAAATCAATCCAAGAGCATTATTTAACAATTCTAAATTACTTTGACAATAGAAGCACAAACGCTTCTGCTGAATCGTTTAATGCTAAAATAAAGGCTTTTAGATCGTCTTTTAGGGGAGTAAGGAATGTTAGTTTTTTCCTTTTTCGATTAGCTAATATTTATGCTTGAGTTTTTTCGCCCCCAACTATCCCTCTTGATCCATAAAGATTAATAAAATTATTTATTTCCGATTTTATTAACAATTTTTTTTAATTTGAATGCAACCAATGTGTTATAAAATCATCTTTATTTTAAGCGATTAGTTTGAAATACAAACAGCCATACAATATTGCTACCGTTTAGAAAATTTAATACATTTATCATCAATTATTTCATCTTTTTAGAAAATGTTTAGAATTAAAATTTCTTTATTTTTTTATCTCCAATCATTTTTTATTTGCTTGCTATTTCTATGTTCTTGCTATACTTATGGCCAGGAAATTTGTAATAATGGTATTGATGATGATGCAAATGGCTTGATAGATTTGAATGATTCCGCTGCTTGTACCTGCACACCTCCCGCAATTTCACTCATTCCAAATCCATCTTTCAATGCGATGAACTGCTGTCCTAGCAGTTTTAGTCAAATGAACTGTGCTCAAAATTGGGTGCAGGCATCTAGTGCAACTGCAGATTATTTAAATACCTGTGGATTTGTTTTTGGCGCTGCTAGTGCAGCAGGCTTAGTTCCATTTCCCAATGGAAATGGAATAGCAGGAATAATTTCCTCCCTTGCTTATAAAGAATATTTAGGAGCTTGCCTAGTTTCGACAATGTTTAAGGATAGCACTTATACAATACATATGAATATTGCCTCCACTCCCATTAGTAACGTTGGAAGTGTTTGTAATGGGGGGCTGATAAATTATGTACCAAGTGATATAGTTATTTATGGAAGTGCAAATTGCGCGGATATCCCTTTTGCAGGACAAGCTTGCCCGCCTTCCAATTGGCAAATTTTAGGTACTGCCCTCTATACTCCAATAAATTCATGGGGGACAATAACTATTACTTTTATTCCATCAATAGATATTAATGCTATTATTATAGGCTCTCCATGTGTATTGCCACCAAGTTATAATATACTTCCTTGTCATCCTTACTTTTATTTCGATAACCTGTTTTTAAATAAAGAAACAATGGCAAATACTTCTGTTTTTCAAACTGGTAACTGGTGTAATAATGATGCACAACTTGTTGGAAATCCAGATTCCATTGCTAGCTTTCAATGGTATTTAGCTGGGGTAGCCCTGGTAGGCCAAATTTCTGATACATTAGACGTTTCGGGCAATAATCTGCCATTGGGCTCCTATACTTTAGCAAAAACTATTGGCGCATTTTGCTCCTATGCTTCTATTACATTAAATGGTTATTCTAATCCCCCTGTGATAACTCCAGTTGGTCCATTTTGTAATTATGAATCGCCCGTAGTGTTAACTGCAAATATTGTTGGAGGTATTTGGAGTGGTAATGGTATTACTGATTCTATTGGTGGTATTTTTGACCCTGCTATCGCAACCATTGGCAGCCATGAAATTTATTATACCATTTTTAATTCTGGTAATTGTCCCAGAGCCGATACTATTAGCATTATTATAAATGATTCAGCAGTTTCAAATGCAGGAAGTGATACTTCTTTTTGTTCTGGTGGCATAAACTATATTGGTGCCCCACCAGTGGTTGGTTACACTTATTCATGGACACCTTATACTGGCATAAGCAGTACAAGTGATTCAAAACCAAGTATTACTGAAATAAATACAGGGTCAACGCCATTGATTTTAAACTATTCGCTTATTACAACTTTTACCGCTTCAGGCTGCCAAGCCTTAGATCAGGTGGTAGTTACAATTAATCCTAGTACTTATATAAATCCTGCCGGCCCCTTTTGTTTAAATAGCCCTATTGTAAATCTTGTTTCAAATATTTCAGGTGGCATTTGGTCGGGCGCAGGCATAACAAACACTTCTACAGGAGAGTTTAATCCTGCATTGGCAAATATTGGTAATAATACAATAGGATATTCAGCTTCCGGACTTTGTCCTGGCACCGATACCGTAATTATTATGGTTGTAAATGCTATTCCCCCTTCTATTGCAGGTAATGATTTAACAATATGTTCGGGTAGCACTCCCCAAATAGGCTCCGCTGCTGTTGCTGGTAATACATACTCCTGGTTTCCAACTACAGGATTAAGTAGTGCAACTGATGCTGATCCGCTATTAACCGTTGAAAACAATGGTACGGTTCCTATTGTTATAGTTTATACACTTAATACCGCTGGTTCGGGAAATATATGTCAATCGACCGACTCAATAAAAGTAACTATTAATCCAAATCCTGCATTGGTAATTACTAACCCTTCCCCAGCATGCATCCCCAATACTGTTGATATTACTTTAGCAGCCGTAACAGCAGGTAGCTCAAGTGTTGGTAGTATTTCCTATTGGTTAGATTCTTTAGAAAATACTGCCCTTTCATTGCCAAATGCAGTTTCTATAGCTGGCACTTATTTTATAGTATTAACCACCACCGATGGCTGTAAAGATTATGCTCCTGTTGAAGTAGTTATGGATACTGTTCCTATTCCTGATGCAGGCATAGATCTTATTATTTGCACCGATGAAATAGTAAGTATTGGAGGGCCTACTGTTGCTGGCTATTCTTATTCATGGTCTCCTAACTTAGGATTGGATTCCTTCAATATTTCTAAGCCTTCTCTTACTTTAAGTAATAATGGCGTAAATCCTGCTGTATTTACCTATATCGTTACCGCAATTTCAAATGGTTGTGCAGCAGAAGATACAGTAAATATTACAGTTAGCTCCTTAGCAACCGTTGATGCAGGTCCTTCTAAAATAATTTGTGGTAATGGTGGCGTAACATTAGCTGGTATTATTGGTTCTGCTGCCACTGTAGGGACTTGGACTGGTGGTAATGGGGTATATAGTCCTGATAACATTAGCCTGAATGCAATTTATACACCTAGCCCAGCAGAAATTAACGCTGGTCTGGTAATATTAACATTAACTACAAATGATCCACCGGGCAATTGTTTAGCTGCTTCATCTTCCGTAACATTTGATATCAATCCACAAGCTACCATCAGTGCCGGACAGGATGATACTATATGTGCTGGCAGCACCATTCAATTGAATGCTGCTCTGGGGGGAGTAGCAACTATAGGTACATGGACTGGGGGAGGGGGGATTTATAATCCTAATAATACACAAGCCACAGCAGTTTATACTCCTTACATAGCCGAGACTATCGCGGGAAATGTAATTTTAATTTATACTTCTGATGATCCTGCAGGCCCTTGTCCTGCTGTTACCGATAGTGTAACCGTATTCATTATGCCATTGCCTATTGCTATTACTGGGCCTGATCAAAATGTATGCGAAGGTTTAACCATTTTGCTTGAAGGAACAATAGCTGGATCTGCTAGCATTGGCACCTGGACAGGTGGTACAGGAACGTTTTCGCCTGATAATACAAACTTAAATGCCATTTATACGCCAAGTGCAATGGATATTGCTGGCGATTCTATTAAATTAACTTTAACAACTAATAACCCTATAGGGCTGTCGTGTCAGGTTTCATCATCAGATATTTCAATTTATTTTAAGGAAAAACCGCAAATAAATTTCACAGTTGATGATACAGTAGGATGTATTATTCATTGTGTTAATTTTAACGACTTAACCATTTTAAATTCAGGTGCTACTATTAATAGTTGGGCATGGAATTTTGGTGATAACAGCTCAATTTCAAATTCACAAAATCCATCGCATTGTTTTTCGCAAGCAGGGATCTATGATATTAGCTTAATGGTAACTTCCAGTGAAGATTGTTTTAATACATTTATAGCTCCTCAATTCATCCAAGTATATTCACCGCCAGTAGCAGAATATACTCCTACACCCAACCCATCAACTATATTAAATCCAATTGTAAGTTTTAATAATTCTTCCTCAGCGGATGTAATTTCTTGGTATTGGTGTTTTGGTGATGGGGATACATTAATGCTCAATTCGGCCAACCCGGTTCATTCCTTTCCAACCGATATTCAAGGGACATACAATACTACATTAGTAGTATTAAATAATTACGGCTGTTACGATACAGTAGTTTATGAAATAATTATAGGGCCTGAATTCACCTTTTTTATTCCAAATTCATTTTCGCCAAATAATGATCGAATAAATGATGTTTTCTTAGGTTTTGGAATGGGTATAAATAAATACGAGCTCAGTATTTTTGATCGCTGGGGAAAATTAATTTTTAATACCAAAGATATAAATAAAGGCTGGGATGGAAAAGTAAATAGTTATGAAAATGTTGCCCAAATTGATGTTTATATTTGGAAAGTTAAAATTAAAGATGTTTTCAATAAAAATCACGATTATATGGGTACTGTAACAATTATAAAATAATAAGGTTGCAATATGCACCACCATTCCCAATACATTTATCCGATACAAAAAGCAAAATAGCATCGGAACGCTTTTGGGAAGAGCACGCTTTTATTGAAATTAATAAATAAGTAACTTATGCGAATACCGAAAACTGATACCAAGGAAAGTCTTATTACAAAAAACAATTCAATAAAATTATTGATTATTTTTTTCTATTTAATTTTTATTACTGGCATTAATGCCCAAATTTTAAATGTGGACAGAGAGAATGGGCAAGATTCTACAAAAAGAAGATTTTTAGCCTCATTCACATGCTCTTTTTCTAGCGATAAGCAAAAAAATAAATTTATTGAATTTTCAAACACAACCGAATTAGATTATTTTTTTAAAAATCACTATTTT
>CAMBDK010000163.1 GCA_945865315.1 Chitinophaga pinensis
ATTACAAATCCATTATTTTCAAGGTGTGTTCAATTAATATTTTGAAGGAACACAAAACTCCAGCTGTATTTAATTAGTGTCTGTCCATATAGTCGAGAGTCTGATTCATAATGTTCAAGTTCGAGGCTTGCGAAGTTTTGAAAATAAAGGAGTTTGATTTTGCAAATGACTGTTTTTAAAACAAGCATAACGAAGAAATCGGACATTATGGACAGACTTTAATTAACTAATGTTTAGTAATAAACTAAAAAATACCATACCTTTTAAAAATATAATATACAATTCAGACTGGTTTTTTATTTTAAATTATTGTTTATCATATATTTATCATATTTAATTAAAAATTAACGCAGATAATACGGATACTGAAATAAAAAAAAATCAATAAAAAAATTATGATTAATTTTTAATTTTAGTACATTTACGAAATTATTACTTTTTGATAATTTTACAATATTTATAAATTTATATATATATTCTGTTTTTCAATTGATAAACATCAGTCAATTGATTGTTTTGCTATTTTTAAATTAAAAATTTTTAACTTATGATACGAAATTTACTTGCCACCTTAGCTATTTTTGTTGCCTCAGCGGGATTTGTGTTTTCTCAAAACGAATCGGCTATCAAAGTAACTCTTAAAGATAAAGCTAACAAAGAAACCATCCCTTTTGCTAATATTATTGTTGAAATGGGAGGTATTCAGGTAGGTGTTGGTACTACCAATATTGATGGTGAGGCAACTATTAAGCCCTTAAATCCAGGTTTATATAATGTAAAAGCCACTTATGTGGGTTACCAAACATTTCTTAAAACAGATATTAATTTATCAGTGGGTAAAACTGTTTATCTTAGTATTGAAATGACTAACTCTGGCGGTATAGAGCTTGGCCCTGTTGAAATTTCGGTTTATCAAGAGCCATTAATTGACCCAGATACAAAATCTGGATCAACGGTTACCCGCGAAGAATATCAAAATATGGCTTCCAAAAATATAAACTCTGTTGCAGCCACTACAGCCGGTATATATCAGAAAGATGAAGGAGGGGCGCTTAATGTTAGAGGTGCACGTTCTTCTAGCACTTCTTATTATGTGGATGGTGTTAAGGTAATTGGTGGTTCTGGTGTTCCTCAGTCTAGTGTTGATCAAATAACAACTATTATTGGTGGTACTCCTGCCGAATATGGCGATGCTACTGGTGGTATCATTGCCATTACTACCAGAGGTCCTGCTAGTAATTATACTGGTGGTATTGAGGTAATTTCTTCTGGCTTGGGTGAAAAAAATCAAAAAAGCCGAGGACTTGATGCTTTTGGGTATAACTTTTTCGGATTTTCAATCAATGGTCCTATCTTGCTTAAAAAAGATTCTATTAATAACATTAAAAAATCAATTTTAGGCTTCAGTTTATCGGGTGAGGTTTATACAGAAAAAGATCCTAACCCATCAGCTGTTGGATTTTATCAGATAAAGGATGATAAATTAAAAGAAATTGAAGATACCCCGCTGAGAGCAAACCCCAATGGACAGGGAGGATTTGTGCCTAATGCTGAATTTATTACTTCCAACGATTTACAGAAAATAAAAGCAAGAAACAACGTTCGTGCTACTGTAGCACGTATAAATGGAAAACTCCAGTTTCAACCTACCAATAATCTTGGTATTACTTTAGGTGGTTCTGTTGATTATAATCAACAACACGAGTGGACATATGAATACGCGTTATTTAATTCGGTAAATAATAATCAAAAAAATACGAATACCTGGCGAACATTCGCAAAATTAACACAGAAATTTAATGCTGCTACTGCCGAAGAAGCTGAAAAATCTTCTTCCATCATTTCAAATGCCTATTTTACATTGCAAGCTAGTTATGCAAAAACAAGTGACAAGGAATTGGATGATAACCACAAAAATAAATTTTTCGATTATGGTTATATAGGTAAATTTGACCAAACTAAATCTAATAATTATACATATGAAACGAGGGAGAAATATGATTTTGATGGGGATGGAATAAAAGATACCGTTTCTGCTTTTTACCACAATGGTTTTCAGGATATAGGTCTTGCATTTACACCTGGCGATAAAAACCCTACCGGCGTTTCTTATACAAATCAATATTATGCTAACACAAATCCTAATACGATCAATAATTTTAATGATGTTCAGGCTGGTTTAGGTATGATGAATGGCGACAGACCAACAAATGTTTACTCCTTATGGTACAATACTGGTCGTCAATATAATGGCTATACTTTGGATAATGAAAGTCAATTTCGTGTTTTTACTAATTTTTCTGCTGATATAAAAAAGCATGCTGTTCAGGCAGGTTTTGAATTTGAACAACGTAACCACAGCAACTATGCATTAAATCCTATTGGATTATGGACACAGATGCGTCAAATAACAAATAGCCATATTACACAATTAGACAGCATACCACACTTAAATGAATTATATTCAGGTTCTAATTTGTATTATGATTTTGATCGCTTGGATGACGGTACGCAAACTCAATTTGATAGAAGTTTAAGAACTGCATTAGGTAAAAATAGCACCGAATGGATTGATATCGACTCCTATACACCAGAAAATATGGAAAGTTATGGTGGGCTTAACATGTTTAGTGCCGATGATCTTTTGAACCTAAGCGGTAATTCTCTGGTATCTTATTATGGCTATGACCATGCTGGCAAAAAAACCAATAAAAAATCTAGCTTGGACGACTTTTTTAATAAGAAAGATGCTAATGGTAATAATACAAGAGAAATTGGAGCATACCAGCCTATTTATATTGCAGGTTATATTCAAGATAGATTTGATTTTAAAGATTTAAAATTCAATGTAGGTTTGCGTATTGATCGTTTTGACGCTAACCAACAAGTGTTGAAAGATAAATTCCTGCTATATGAAGCAAAAACAGCTGGTGAGGTAGATTTTGCTAGTGAATTTAATTCTTCTCGTCCATCCAACATTGGCGACGAATACGTTGTTTATGTTGATAATAAAGATAATCCAACAAAAGCTGTAGGATACCGCAATGGAAATACTTGGTATAATGCGCAAGGGGCTGAGGTGTCGGATCCAAACGCCTCTTTAGCTGCTGGTAATACTGTTGATGGAGAAATAAATCCATATTTGGTGAATCCCAGCGATGCCAAAAATAAAAAAATATCATCAAAAGTGTTCGAAGATTATACGCCACAAATAAATTTAATGCCCCGTATTGCCTTCTCATTCCCAATTTCGGATGTAGCTAATTTTTTCGCCCACTACGATGTTCTTACACAACGCCCTCCTACTGGCGATAATAATAGAACTTTCAATAGGTTAGACCCTATTCAATATTTGAATATTCAAAATAATGATGGAGCTTCTGTTAATAATCCAAACTTAAAACCTGAAAGAACAACAGATTACGAGTTAGGCTTTTCACAGGTATTAAATGAGAAAAAAAATTCGGCAATTACTTTTTCTGTATTTTATCGCGAATTAAGAGATATGATTCAAGCTGTTCAAGTTTATAAAGCTTTCCCTGTTACTTATAATTCTTTTGATAATATAGATTTTGGTACTGTTAAAGGTTTCTCATTTGCCTATGATTTAAGAAGAACGAATGGGGTGCAATTAACTGCAAATTATACATTGCAATTTGCTGATGGTACTGGTTCTAGCGCTACTGATGGTGTTGATTTATCGTCCTCAGGACAGCCCAACCTAAGAACTACACACCCATTAGATTACGATCAACGTCATACCGTTGTTTTGAACTTTGATTATCGTTTCGCTTCCGGTGCTGATTATCGTGGACCAACCTGGACTTGCAGAAAAGGAAGTGAAAATGAGAAAACAATAAAAATATTTGAAAATGTTGGTGCTAATATTATTGCCAGAGCCGGTTCCGGAACCCCTTATAGCAGACAAGGAAATATTACCCAAGAGGCTGCATTTGGTATTCAACAGCGTAGTAATTTAGTAGGCCAAGTGAACGGCTCTAATTTACCTTGGAATTTTAAAATTGACCTTCGTATTGATAAAGATTTAGAAATTAAATGGGCTAAAAAAGATGGTGAAGCTACCAAACGTTCAAATTTAAATATTTATCTACAAGTGTTGAACGTATTAAACACTAAAAATATTTTGCAAGTTTACAAGGCTACAGGCAATCCTGGTGATGATGGATATTTAACATCAACAGATCATTTTAATTCCTTAGCAGGCAGGAATAATCCACAATCATTTACTGATTTATATACTGTAAAAGTGAACGACCCATCTTATTATAGCCGTCCGCGAGTTGTAAGATTAGGATTATTACTTGATTTTTAAAGATAAAATGACATAATATAAATCCCTAAAAGGGCTTCATCTTGTGTGGTATATGTCATAAATGTAAATTTTTATAAGAGTTTGTTTTAGTGGCTCAAAAAATAAAAAATAAAAAAAATGAAAAATAAAAACATTATTGGTATCGCTTTCTGCACTTTGCTCTCACTCCCATCAGGAGAATCAGAATGTATTTTGGGTATTTCTTCTTTTGCACGCGAAAATATTGGTGGTTCTGGAATTATACAAAACAATAACCAAACGAAATCAATGATGGCTGGCTGTGTTCCTGCATCCGCGCAATCCGATTTGGATATTAATAACGTAAGAGCGAAAATATTAAATGGTGGTGATATGTGGTGGGATCTTTTTGGTAATAATGAAGCAAGATACAATATTCCAAAGTCTCCTATAGGTCAAATTGGACCCAGTTCTCAGTTTGCAAGTTCTATTTGGGTGGGTGGTTATGACGCAGGCGGCGCCTTAAAATCGGCGGCTCAAACTTATCGTCAAACGGGTAACGATTATTGGCCAGGACCATTAACGAGCGCTGCAACCATCGATGCTGCTACTTGTCTATTATGGGATAAATTCTATAAATTAAATAGAGCCGATGTTGAAACATATTATAATTGGATAGTATCGGGTGCTTTGGGACAAAACCCTCTTTTGTCTGGACAAGCAACCTTGCCCGATGCCTGGGATGTAATAAGTAGCTGGCCTGCCTATGGTCCTGATGGTCAGGAATTAGCACCCTATTATGATGTAAATAGTGATGGCTTTTATGACCCTACTACTGGTGATATTCCCGATTTTGATGTTACTGGAACTAGAGGTTGTGATGCCCAACTTTATGGTGATCAATGTTTGTTTTGGGTGTTTAACGATAAAGGTAATGTGCACTCCGAAACAGGAGGTGCTGCTATTGGTTTAGAAATTCATGCGCAAGCTTTTGCATTTGCTACCAATGATGAATTAAATAATGCCACATTCTATAAATACAAAATCATTAATAAATCATCCTTTCGCCTCGATTCTACCTTTTTTGGTGTTTGGGATGATGCCGACTTAGGCTGGTATAAAGACGATTTTGTTGGTTGTGATGTTGGTTTAGGTTTTGGTATTCTTTATAATGGAACTCCTGTGGATGGTACCGGACAAGCTACTGCATATGGTGCAAACCCACCGGCTATTGGTATTGATTTTTTTGAAGGCCCTTACGCTGATCCCGATGGTATTGATAACCCTTCATGGAGCGTTCCTGCTAGTTATTTAAATTATGACGATGGTATTATCGATAACGAAAGAATAGGTATGTCTAAGTTTATTTATTACAATAATAACTCAGATCCAGTAAATGGAAATCCTAATGGTGGTGATGATTTTTATCAATACTTATCTGGCACCTGGAAAAATGCTACGCCTATAACTTATGGTGGGAATGGAACAACGGGTTCTGTTCCTTGTAATTTCATGTTCCCAGGATTATCCGATCCTGCAGGTTTTGGTGTAGGTGGCAATGTTAATAATCCTATTTTAATGCCAAACTGGAACGAGGATAACAATGCACCGGATGATAGACGCTTTATACAAAGTGCCGGACCTTTTACCTTACAACCTGGAGCAAAAAATGTAATTACTATTGGTGTGCCTTGGGCCAGAGCTACCCAAGGTGGGCCTCTTGCTTCTGTAGCACTTTTAAAAGGTGCCGATGCAATTGCTCAGCTATTATTTAATAATT
>CAMBDK010000164.1 GCA_945865315.1 Chitinophaga pinensis
CCACTTGTTGTATTTTGTACTTCAAGATCAGCAATCCCATCCGGTGAAGAACTGCTAGTGATGGCAGTTTTTCCTTGGAAGTATCCTGCAAAATAATTCGCTGCCACATTAGAGGAACCATTTGCTTTATATCCCAAATAACCTTTTGCGAAAGTGCTTGCACCGGATAACGTTGCACTTGTGAGTAGCCCTCCTACTGCATAATAAGTGGCAGCAGCATTTCCACTGTTAGTGGATGTAATATTATTGTAGCTGCTGCTTGCTGAAGTTACATTGATACCTGTTCCTACTCCTCCCGATAAAGTCATCCCAATACCAGTGGTATAAGTAGCGCTGGTGTTTGCGGTAAGCAAAGTATTTGCTAGCGGAGTAGCGGTTCCCATTGTTATTTGCCCACCGTTAAACAAACCATTGCCATTGATGCGGAAACCGGCAGCCTGGTCAGCCGCAGTTTGGTTTTGGATGTAGTTCCCCGCACCTGACGGCAGATCTGCCGCCTGAATAGCAGATGAAACAAAGTTGGTTCCATTTCCTCGCAGATAATTGCCTGTTGCAGCAGCGTTGGCGATGCGGTAACCTGCGGCCGAATTGATAACACCATTAACATCAAGTGTGGTGGCAGGGCTGTTAGTACCTATTCCTACATTGCCACCTGTAAGATAGGAGCTTCCATTGGCATCTAGGCGTATCTTAACCGTGTTATCAGCATCCGGCCCATACAATTGAAAATAGCTACCATTGGATCCAGAAAAAATTTCCGCCATATTTCTCACTCCGCCACTACTTTGCCTCTTAAAAAAAATATTTCCCTGGTACCGATTACTTATTATATTTAATAAATCACCCGATACATCATCAGTGCTAAAACTATAGCATGCCATTGAAGGAGTATCATTAAATTCTCCCAGTTGAAGATTGGTTTGATTTGCTCCACCACTCGTGTGAAACCAGGCAGTACCATTATACAAATCTAGTTTGGTTGCCGGTGTTGTGGTCCCTATCCCCACATTACCAGCACTGCTAATGCGTAATCGCTCTAAATTATTGGTAGCCAGAACAAAATCTTTTAAATCGCTAGTACCCACATAATTTTGACCAGCAGGAATAGCTGTTCCAATTACAGAGTTGGAAGGGGTGGTTAAAGCATTGCCTGTAAGCGACCAGCCGCTGGTATTGTTTAACAAAAACGACCAGTTGGGAGTAGTGCTGGTGCTGGTATTATAATAAAAACCTTCACCAAAGCCTCCGGCATCGGTTTGGTAAACAGTAAGCCCTTTTGCTGCCTCGGACAGTGTATTAAACCCCGTAGTACGTTGTGAAAATGTTACCCTGGGAATTAACAAACCTTTATTGAAATTAGGGGCGGCATCAATATCCAAAATAGCAGCGGTATTAGGGGATGAATTATTTGTATTAATACCCATATTTTGGGCAAATGCACTATTTGTTTTTACATAAGGCAAAAGTAAAAACAAAATCGCAAAAAGTGTTCGAATTATTGAAATACAATTTGTATTCATATTCTTAATTGTTAAACAAAATTATATTTTCTTTTAAAAAAACAGAGTAAGAGGCTAATTACAGTATGGTGTATTGAAAAAAAACAATAAAGATTATAAAACAATCGACGAAATTAAATATTTATACGGTGAATATACTAAAAGGTTTCAATTATTGCAGTATATTTATTTTTAATTACTTTTTATAATTCTAAAAGTGTTTTTTAAAATCAACCTGTTTTTTTTATTGATTTGAATTGATAGTTTTAATTACAAAAATTACAATTTGAAAATTAAAATTTTGTATTTATAATTAAAACTTATCTATATTTGAAATTCATTCCAAACTAAAAATCGTATTATTTATGGCAAATATTAATATTAAAAAGCCACTTCATAAATTGATGGTAGAAGCATCAGATGATGGAAAGGGCTTAAAACGTACACTTAATGCTGGCAATTTAATTGCATTAGGAATTGGTGCAATTATAGGTGCCGGATTATTCGTAAGAACCGCATCTGCAGCAGCAAACAATGCTGGGCCATCTGTAACAATAGGTTTTATTATTGCTGCCATTGGATGTGCTTTAGCTGGTTTATGTTATGCCGAATTTGCCTCCATGATACCCATTGCAGGAAGTGCTTATACCTATTCTTATGCCACCATGGGAGAGCTGGTTGCATGGATCATTGGCTGGGATCTTGTTCTGGAATATGCACTGGGTGCTGCTACAGTTGGTATTGCCTGGAGCGAATACCTAAATAAATTACTTGAGTACTTTGGGGTGCATATATCATATGAATGGTGCCATTCTCCATTTGAAAAATTAACCGATGCTACTGGCGTTGTTACCGGACATGGGATAATGAATATACCTGCATTATTTATTATTGCTTTGTTATCTTTTCTTCTAATTAAAGGTACAAAAGAATCAGCATGGGTAAATTTTATTATCGTTATTACTAAAGTTGCAATTGTGATTTTGTTCATCCTCTTTGGTTGGTCATATATTAATCCGATTAATCACCACCCATATATTCCTGAAGCTTCTATATATACTGATTCATCGGGCCTTGCACATAATTATGGAGGAATAATGGGAATATTAGGTGCTGGTGGTGTTGTATTTTTTGCCTTTATTGGTTTTGATGCAGTATCAACAGCTGCTCAGGAAGCAAAAAACCCTAAGCGGGATATGCCAATTGGTATACTAGGTTCATTGGCAGTTTGTACTGTATTATATATTTTATTTGCACACGTATTAACAGGAGTTGCTTCTGTTGATGATTTTAGACATACCGGCCGTGAAGCTTCTGTAACATATGCCATCACTACCTATATGCTAGAGTACAGCTGGCTTGCTAAATTAGTTACTGTAGCAATTCTTGCAGGCTTCTCATCTGTTATTTTAGTAATGCTGATGGGACAATCACGGGTATTTTATTCGATGAGCATGGATGGCCTTGTTCCTAAATTATTTTCTGACTTGCATCCAAAATACAGAACACCGTATAAATCTAATTTGTTTTTTTTAGGATTTGTTGGCATTTTCGCGGCATTTGTACCGGGCGATATTGTGGGAGATATGACCAGTATCGGAACTTTATTTGCCTTCATATTAGTATGTGCTGGTGTTTGGATCATGCGGGTAAAAAACCCTGATGTACCTCGTCAATTCAAAACACCATTAGTGCCTCTTGTTCCAATTTTAGGAATATTAGTTTGTGGCGCCATGATTTTTGGTTTGGGTTGGCCTAATTGGGTGCGTTTAGGTATTTGGATGGTGATAGGTATTGTTATTTATTTTGCTTATGGAATAAAAAACAGTAAATTAAATAATCCTGATAAAGATAAATAACAGTTTTTGGATTAAACAAAAGGAAGGACGGTTCATTCCGTCCTTTTTATTTAAATTATAATCTACGAAATAATACCAATTATAGTTTCAAAATAGTCCAATCCAAGACCCAACCTACTTTCTCTACTCCGCTCGAAATCACCATGCGAGAAGTTATTTCGAGCGAAATCGAGAAATAGTGCGGCTTAATAAAAATGGACTAATATATATTTACAAATGATATAACAAATATGACCGAAAATAAAACAGAATTAAAACGCTCCCTTGGCTTACTTGATGCTACAATGATAGTTGCAGGTTCCATGATTGGTTCAGGTATTTTTATTGTAAGTGCAAGCATGTCACGAGCAGTGGGATCGGCAGGTTATTTGCTGTTGCTTTGGATTATTACCGGCATAATAACGGTGATGGCAGCATTGAGTTATGGCGAACTTGCAGGCATGATGCCTAAAGCTGGTGGACAGTTTGTTTATATTCAAAGAGCTTTTGGGAATTTAACAGCATTTCTTTACGGCTGGACAGTTTTTACTGTCATACAATCTGGCGTTATTGCTGCGGTTGCAGTGGCATTTGCAAATTATACAGCTATATTTTTCCCTGAATTAAAAAGCTCTATTATTTCACTTGCCGGTGGGGCTTTTATTATCACGTGGAAACAAATTCTTGCAATAGCAAGTATCTTGTTTCTTACCTATTCTAATACACTAGGTATACGCAACGGAAAAATGATTCAACTTGTTTTTACTTCTACAAAATTACTAGCGCTCTTTTCGCTCATCGTCTTAGGAATAGCAATGGCATTTAAAAGTAACACACTTGCAGAAAATTTCAAAAATGCATGGGATGCCTCAACAACAACTGTTAATCCGGATGGAACAATAAACATTTCTCATCTTGCTGGTTTCGCACTGATTGGTGCTATGGGTTCAACAATAATAAATTCACTTTTTTCTGCCGATGCATGGAATAATGTAACTTTTATTGCCGGTGAAATAAAAGAACCAAAAAAAAATATTCCACGTAGCTTATTTCTAGGAACTATTGTTGTAACACTACTGTATGTCCTAACAAATATAGCGTACCTTGCCTTACTTCCTTTAAAAGGAGATCCTTTAGCAACAGAGGCTCTCGGTCAAGGAATTCAATTTGCCTCTAACGACAGGGTGGCAGGAAGTGCAGCAACCATGATTTTCGGTAATTTTGCACTTTTTATCATGGCAGGATTAATAATGATATCTACTTTCGGTTGCAATAATGGATTGATACTGGCCGGAGCAAGGGTTTATTATGCAATGGCCAAAGAAAAATTATTTTTGAAAAAAGCTGGCATATTAAATGATAATGCTGTACCCTCTTTCGCATTATGGACCCAGTGTATTTGGGCTTGCGCATTATGTCTCTCTGGCACTTATAGCGATTTGGTAAACTATTCAACGTTTGCTTCAATGATCTTTTATATTGTTACCATTACAGGGCTTTTTGTATTGCGACAAAAAGAGCCCGATGCTGATCGGCCCTATAAGGCATTTGGTTACCCCATTATTCCGGCATTATATATTCTTTCGGCTTTGGCAATATGTATCATCCTTATTATTTATGATGGAAGAAATACAAGTTTTGGATTAATTTGTGTTTTTATAGGTGTTCCGGTATATTACCTTACGCAAAAGAAATCATCACAGATAGTTTAAAACAATTATTTTTTATTGCGTTTATGTTGACTTAATTCGTCAAAGTTTCGTTATTATAGTTTACAATCCCTATGAAACAATTTATTCGAGATTATTTAACATTTAATAAACGGGAACGAAATGGGCTTTTTGTGTTACTTTCAATAATTGTAATTTTGCTTATTTATTTGATTATTTCCGATAAATTTATCAGTACTCAGAAAGTAGATTTTACCAAATTTGAAAAAGAAATTGAAAAACATAATTTTGAATTAAAAAAACTAAATGATACATTAAAAAAAACAAATGAAATTTTATTTTTATCAACGAAAACAGAACCAGAAAAAATAATTATAACAGAAAATATTGAAATTACACAACCTGAATATTTTAATTTCAACCCTAATAATTTAGCAGAAAAAGACTGGAAACGCCTTGGTTTAAAGAATGAACAGATACAAACAATAAAGAATTACGAAAAAAAAGGAGGAGAATTCCGCATTAATGAAGATGTGAAAAAAATATACAGTATTTCCGAAAAAGAATTCAAATTATTAGAACCTTATATCCAAATTCCAAAAGAATCATTTAAACTTAAAGAATTTAAAATAACAAAATCTGAAAATAATTTCCCGAAAATTGCTCCTGCAATTGTAGAACTAAATATGGCCGATTCGGCACAACTTACTAATATAAAAGGCATAGGCTCTTTTTTTGCAAAATCAATAATCAAGTATCGCAATTCACTGGGAGGTTTTGTGGCAAAAGTGCAGTTAATGGAAATTTGGAAATTTGATTTCGATAAATTTGAAGAAATAGAGAAATTTATTAAAGTGGATCCTACAAAAATTAAACCAATAAATATTAATACATGTAAAGTGGAAGAATTAAAACACCCCTATTTAAATTGGAATACCGCAAATGCCATAATTAATTACCGTATTAACCATGGCAGGTACAAAACTTTGGAGGATATAAAAAAAACAGATTTGGTAGATGACGAAACATACCGTAAAATTGTACC
>CAMBDK010000165.1 GCA_945865315.1 Chitinophaga pinensis
TCACTATAAACCGACTAAACTGAGAAAAACAGTTTTATCAGTCTGAAAGTATTGATTTTGTTAATAGTTGTTTTGTTTTGCAAAAGCGACCTCCCCCTTTATGTTGGGAATAAACTCGCTTGAGCTATGTTTTCATTTTTAGATTTCGACCAGCCCCTGTGCGTGTTTCGCAATAACTCATATACATCAAGTAAACTTAATAAGTGTATCCTTACAAGAGTAGCTATGGTTGAAAATGCTTTTTTTACATTTGCTTTTTTTTGTAATACCGTTAGCAATAATTGAGCAATTAGCGTGCACCAAACCTGCGTGCGTATTGCATTTTCATTTTCGCCATAAAAATAATGTAACTGAAAATTTTGTTTCATTTTTTTGAATAATAGCTCTATCCCCCAACGCTTCTTGTATATCAAGGCTATTTCTTCTGCTGTAATTATAAAGTTATTGCAGATAAATACATAGTTGCGACCTTTATCGTCCTGATAGCATACTCTTCGTAATGTTAGTGTATGAATTTCTTTCTTGATTTTGTAGCTCAATTGTATAATTTCTTCTTTGAGCACTCCGGCCTGTTTTGGATTTAATGTTTGAGTAAATAAATTTTCGATAACTTCATAAATGGCATTACTTTTTTGACGTGTAACAAAGTAAATATTTTTTGTCGTCCAGTCTGCAAACTGTTTATAATAATTATACGCCTTATCAAATACAACCATACTAAATTCAGGTAACTCAAGCTCTTTAAGGAAGTTTTTATCATGCATTTTTGCTTCCGTTATTTTCATGAATTTTCCCACTTGCTGTAATGCATCTATTAGCATATGAACTTTCAGGCCACCTTTCTTTTTTCCATTATTTTTCGGGTTTCGCCCAACTCCTTTAAGTATGTCACTAAACAAACGTATGGTTGTCGAATCAACGATATAAAGTTCTTTTACCGTAAGTCCAAGCGTTCGGCTGTCCGACAAAAAAGAACGATACCGTTCGATTAAATCATAATACAAGGACTCAAAAAAAACATTATCCCTATTTCGCAATCCATCTCCTGCAGAACTCTTTGCGGGTGATTTCTCTAAGCCTAAATGGTTTAATTTACCACTAATTGCTCTAAGACTATCGCAGGTTTCAGCCATTGAATCACATCTGCTAAGTATGCCAAACATCATCGTAACAAAATGGGGCCATGCTTTAAAAGCTTTGTAATAACGGTCACTTTTATGCTTTTTAACTTGCTTATTAAAACTGATTTTATCTACCAATTTTAGAACCTGACATAAAATCGGCTGACCGACTAATTTTATTTCCGTATTTTTACCCATGTTGTTTTCTGTTAGTTTTGCAACGCAAGATTACAACATTAGTGGGTAGCTTTGGCTACCTGCTTTTTTTGAAATTTTAATTAGTCGGTTAGTAGTGTAAAAAAATGAAGTTTCTATCTATTCGATTTTTTTTTATCAAGCTCTTTTTGCTTTTTTTTCTTTCGGGAATTTCACAGGAAAATTTTCTTTTAACAGTTTACTTTGAATCCGGCTCTGCCATTATTAACCCAGGAGAAGCAAATACGCTTGACACTCTTGTTCAAAAGTTGGCTGATGGAAATAAAAAATACCGCTGGGGCATAATTGGCAACACCGATAATGTTGGCTCAATGGTATACAACGATTCACTTTCTATGGCAAGATCTATTTCGTGTTTGAATTATTTGCTGAAAGCGGGAATAGATACTGTTCATTTAGTTATTGAAGCAAAAGGGTTTAAAAATCCAGTAGCGACCAATTCTACCGAAGTTGGAAAAAGCAAAAACAGAAGAGTCGACATTTTTGTGGAATTATGGGATTCCTATTTACGGAGAATATTGAACTTTAAACCAGAGCAAATATGCTTTGATATAATTGTTAGCGAAGGGTTAGACACTATTCTACCTTCCGGAACCAGAATAGCTATTCCTCCGAATAGTTTCGCATATTGTGATAAACGTGAAATAGAAGGGGTTGTGCAATTTTGTTACACTGAATATAGAGGAGAAGCAGATCATGTTTTATCCAATTATCCTCTCAGTTTTAATGGAGAAAATAAAGAAATATTATTTTATGAATCGGGAGGAATGTTTGAAACTAATGCATCGAAAAATAATGAACCAATCTGTGTTATTTATGGAAAGCCCATCAAAGTTAAGTATGCAAATTTAGATACTAGCAGGCAATTCAGCTTATACAAATTTAATTCAATTGGTGACCGCTGGGTTACAATTGATGAAACTGAAGACTCTGAACCAACAGATATAAGTCCTGAGGAGGAAATTACAGAGAATAAAAAGCCTGAAACAAAAATAAATAATGATATCATTCCTGGGCAAACCAATCCTGATATAAAGAAGAATAAAAAGCTATCCAAGCGAAAAAAGAAAAAGAAATCCCGATCCAGAAGGAGATCTCGCAGAAATAGAGGCCCTATTCACAATGGTTATAATAGTGATGATGGCTCTTATTATTTTTGGCTCGAACGCGGTTTTGTTGGTATAGGCAAATTGAAAGGACAACTGAAAGATATGCCATGCACACAAATGAAAGAATATTTATTGTGGGGTATGGAGCAATCAAAAATATACACAAACACATTTCATCATTATCCGGATCGTATGTTTAGATTTTATTCTAAAATGTTTATAAATACTTATCCAATTGCTTCAGGAATCGACACAGCAATTTTCTCGAAGTATAGCAGAATTAGACTCATTAATCAAGCTAACAGAAGAAAAACTGTATCCTTTTCATTTTCATATGACTATACAAGCACTCCAGAATTAAAGGTTTTCGAAAATTATAACTTTAGCATAAAAAAAAGTGACCTTAAAAAATTAGGCTCCGATTTTTTTACCGAACCATATAATGATATTCTTATTTTATACACGAAGAGTACAAATAAATTTACGATTCGAATTAAAGGTAAAACAAGTATTAAAGAATTCTCAGCTTCTTTTCGTTTAGCAGGTCCAAAAGGTAAAAAAATCAGAAAAAAGGAAAACAGAAAACTTATTTTTTTATATAAAAGAATCATAACAGCCAGAATTAAAGATTTTGATGCCCCCATTGTCAATTCCAGTAAATACAAATATTCCTTCCCTCATAATCAACAACTCTTTTGGTATTATAGCATTTCAAATCCAAGATTAACTAAATCAGATTATGTAAAAAACCTCAGCTATGATCAATGGTTGGATTATTTTAATGATAACAAAACCATTTTGTATGAATATTATAAAAGTGAATATGAAAAGCTTGTTTGTCCCCCGTTAATTTTAAAAGAAGGCCCGAACAAACAAATAATTGATGGGGTTGGTTTTGGAATTGGTGTTTACAATTACGATATTTTGAAAACCCTCGCAAACGTTAAAAATTACAGGGTAGTTTATAAAAATAGCAATAACCAAAAAGTTTCAATTGTAATGGGTTACGTATTTAATAGTAAATTAAAAGGGTTAATTAGAATTCAAAAAACCGATAATATTTCATTAACCTCTGACTCCGACAATAAGCTAATTTTGTTTGATAATAAAGCAGGGATATGGATGGTGGATGAAAAAAAATTAAAAAAGTTAAGTAATAAAAAAATGGAACTTAATACTTTAATTTGTGACGATGTGTCTAAACAGGTAATGAATTTAAAGGAGCTTAAGCTTAAGCTTGGGATTCAATAGCTCTTGCCACTTACTTTTTTCTAGCATCCTATAGGGTTCTAGAACAATAGGCTCCAACAAAATCTTAAACACCAACCTCCTAAAGAAACAATTGCATTTTGAGAGTATGGTTAAAGAAAAAGAAGGAAATCCTTAAACCAATAGCCACTTTCTTTGATAATTCTTTTTTGTGTTTTAAAATCAACGTGTACCAATCCAAATCTTGGTTTAAAACCTTCGTTCCATTCAAAGTTATCAAGTAAAGTCCAACTGAAAAAACCTCCGATATTTACACCTTCCTTTTTCGCTCGTAAAACTTCTTTTAAATAGCGCTGGTAGAAATCAATTCGATTAATATCATTTACTTTACCATCAACAGCTTCATCAGGAAAAGCGCAACCATTTTCTGTTACAAAGATTTTTTTTACTCCAGGATAAGCTGCAAATTGTTTTAAGATTTTATAAATCCCCTCTGGGTAAACTTCCCAGCCCATTTCAGTTATTTCCTTAGCACCTCTCTTAACTGGTTTAATTTCCAAGCCTTTCATGAATGGTATGAAGGCATTTGCTTTTACAACTTCACGCGTATAATTTTGAACTCCAATAAAGTCAAAGTCAAACTTTAATCTCTCTAGATCACCCGGTTGAATGTACTTATTAAGTTTTCTCAAAATTGGCAAACTTTCTGTTGGATATCCCATTCCCAAAGCTGGCTCAATAAATAAACGATTTAATATAACATCCCAGCGACTTGCTGCTTCGCCATCTCGTTTTTTGCTATTAAACACATCCACGTGAGAACATGAAAAAGTAGTTCCTATGTTAGCATTAGCCACATTTTTACGAATTATCCTTCCTCCCTCTGCCTGACTCAAACAGACATGATGAACAGCTGGTAAATATTGTTTTAACCCTTTTAATCCGGGTGCATGGTAACCAATTAGATAACCCAAAGCTGTAAATGCAGAAGGCTCATTAAATACCATCCAATTTTTTACTTTTCCTCCATAGGTTTTTGTAACCAAATTGGCATATTCAGAGAACCACAAAACAGCATCACGGTTTATCCATCCTCCTTTATCTTGGAGTATTTGTGGTAAATCCCAATGATATAAAGTAATCCAAGGCTCTATTCCGCGAGCTAAGCAGGCATCAATCACTCGATGGTAAAAATCAATGCCTGTTTGATTTGTTGTTCCAATCCCATTGGGTAAAATACGACTCCAGGCAATACTGAAGCGGAAAACAGTCATATTCAAGGACTTCAACAAATCCAGATCTTTCTCATAACTATGGTAAAAATCACAAGCAATATCGCCATTTTCACCCGTTTTTATGGCCCCTTTTTTATGAGAAAAGGTATCCCAAATAGATGGTGATTTCCCATCTATATTATGTGCCCCCTCAATTTGATAGGCTGCAGTTGCAACGCCCCATTTGAAATCTTTTCCAAAATCTAAACTGGAAAAATCTAGTTTTTCAATTGGATTCAAATGCGCAAAGGAAAATTTAGGAGCAATAACTGCTGCTATAGACGAAACAAAAAATAGGCGTAAAACTTTTCGGCGTTCCATTTTCTAACTAATAATTTAAAGTGTAAATCTAAGAAATGAAACTTGGTTTCAAAAAAAAATCATTTTAAACTTTCAATCAAAAAAAGTTAATTCAAAATGACTTAACAAATATTTTAAACATTCTACCGCTAATGATTACTAGTGGTAGAATGTTGTGACGATCACACTTACAATTATGGATATGAAAGTTTTCCTCAAGGTTTAAATGTACATATAGTAGCCATATCGAATATCAATGGACAACTTTATTCTTCTTTCACTCCTGCAACATTAACAGCTAATTTCTCAACTAATGTTACGCTGACAGCTACAACTTTGGCTCAAATAACTGCGAATGTAAATTCGTTGCCATAGTTATAAGATAATTTTCACAAAATAGGAAGCGGTTATTTTAACGAACAACCGCTTTCTATTTTTATTACTTTTTAAAATAGTTCTTTAATATACCGTTTCCAAAAATAGTAGCAAGAATAATAAAGGTGCCAAGGTAAAAACCGGGGGTCATTGCCTCTTCTTTTTCCCAGATGAAATAAGCGATAATGATACCATAAATAGTTTCAAGATTTATAGTCAGCGTCATTGTATAGGGACTAATTTTTTTCATTACATTTATGCTTGCAATAAATGGAAAGGCAGTACCAACAATTGAGAACAATAGTAACCATAGCCAATCGGCCCTACTTATTTCAAAAAAACTTTCATTTAACTGCCCTGCAAACAATAA
>CAMBDK010000166.1 GCA_945865315.1 Chitinophaga pinensis
AGTTTCTGGTGATGACTATACTCATAGTATCCTTGCAGGAGTCAGCATCCACAACAGTAGCCAGATAAACCCCTGCAGCTAAACCTGTGGCGGTTTGACTATACTGGACGGGATTGGTATTCCAATAAAATATATAAGGACCGGTTCCACCAGAAGCGGTTATTGTTGCGGAACCATTGAGTGCATTCGGACAGCTTTCATTACTAATAACTCCAGGAGAAACCACACCAATTACCCCGGGTTCAATGCCCAATGGTGGAATTAAACTAATTACAATAGAATCCTGATAGACACGGCAAAAAGGATCTGTTACTGTGTAGGTGTATGTTCCCGGAGATAGATTGCCAATACTGTCGGTTGTTTGTCCGCCCGGTTGCCAAATAAAACTATATGGAGCGATACCTCCACTAACCAAGACGCTTGATGAGCCACCGTCACAATCGGCATTTGTTGTAGTTACAACAGCACTTAATGGCGGAGGGGTGTTACAGGTAATGTCAAAATTCTCTAAAAATCCTTGCCCACAAGCAAGAAGATCGCCAGAAGATCCTAATATAATATCGTAAACAGGTCCGGGGGTAGGGATAGTTTCCATGAACGTGAGAGCAGAATCGAATTTCACAATGCTGTTTGTAGTTCCGACATAAACGTTACCGCATGGATCAGTTGATAATCCGCTGCACTGGTAATTAACTCCGTTTGGCACTGTTATACTGTTTATATGGGTTAATGTGCTTTTATTAAATCTTCGCAGCAAAGTTCCATCGTATATGTAAACATAAGGCCCCTGGATAAGCGTACCGTTAAATCCCTGAAAAATATTTGGAGAGTAAGCAGGATTAAGTGCATATCCGGTACCGGAATAAATTAAAGCGAGCCCGCTGGGTACAACACTTCCGGGAGTAAAATCCGCATTGGTTTTACGGAGCTCACCTGATGGTAAGTGGAGAGAATACATATCTCCATTGCAGTCGGTGGCTATTGCTCTTGTTTCCTGGTTATAGGCGATCTGGTCGCTAACAGCTCCGGTAGCCATATCGAGCCGAGCCAGGTTATTCCCTCCGGGGTTAACAAAAAAACCACAAACAGCAAGTACCGTTTTCGAATAATTAAATGCCAGACGCCACTCTTCACATAAACCTCCCTGTGACCATACCTGAACGCCGGCTTGGTCAAGTTTTTGCCGCTTACCAGAACAATATCCACCTATGATGTAGGTGTTACCGGGGTTATCAACAGCTATATCACCCAAAAATACAGAATAGGTAACATAAGTCCATTGCAACACTCCGCTGGAGTTATATTTTTCAATATGATAGTTGGAATGATTTCCATGAATAAACACATTACCTAAAGAATCTTCCTGAATATCAAATGCACGATTCAGAGCAGGGTAGCTGGTATTGGTGAGCCAGGGATCAATAATAATTCCTTCGGAGGAAGATATGGTTGAGGATAAAAATTCGAATTTCACTTTATTATCCTTAACGTTATATTTTACAGGAATATTCTCATTCGAAGATGCAGTAAAAGCATTCGGAGCATGGTCGAGAAGCTGCCATCCGGAATTTAAACTTTGAGGAGCGAATTTACTATTGAGATGAAGGTCACCTTTTGCGTCAGTACTTATTTTATCTAACCCATCCCATTGAAAGGAGATAAGAGGAATAACAACATTGGGCTTTACTATAAATTTATATTTTATCCCTCCCTCTTCGGGCAACTCAAATTCCGCATCCACACCGGGATAAAGGTTGATGTATTTTATTTTTTTATACGCAGGAACAAAGTTGTAAAAGGTTTTGTCGTCAAAACCACCATAAAAATCACTGTAATTGTAATAGTTAGAAACTTTTTGCTCAGCTACTAATTCTACTGACGAATTAGAATTCAGCCATTGCATGGTTGCAGTATGCCAGATAGTTTCTATGCTTCTTTCTTCGGGCTCATTATTTATCTTTTCTCTATCTTTTTCTTCAATATTTCTTCTTTCAGGAAATTGAAAAACAATACCATGTGCAGTAAAATAAGCGTTAAATTCCGCATTTTCTACACCGTAAAGAATAGGCTCGGTAAAAGCCATTTTTGTTTCTCTGGCATTTTTGGTGAACTGCCCTTGTTCTTTAATAAAAACCTTATCCTGAAGAGGTTTAATAAGAAGCTTTTTGACTTTTGTTTGCGCAAAGCTGCTCCCGGTCTCCCAGGCCCACCCCGATCCTCCCGAAGGAAGGGAGAAAAAAAGAAAAAAGAAGCACAATCCTACCCAAAGGAGAGAAATCCGGATCAAGCTATTTTTATCTTCTATCTTTTTCATTTAGTCTTTTTTGCCTTTAACCTTTAAAGAAACTCAACTTTATCTCTTCACCTCTGGGGAGGCAGGGGATGGGCTTTTTACTTCACCAGTTTTATAATAACTTTATAACTGTCTTTTTTAATTTTTTTATTTTATTGCTATTTGGTTATATGCATTGGGAATATAAAAAATTAAGTTCAGTTAAATAATAATTGATAAACACTACAATTAGCAGTCGTAATAATGATGCCAAAGGTTGCTTACAATCTATACCATGACAAACTAGCTGTTTTTATCTTACCAAGTTAATAATTCCATTGTATTTATGTTTTTTCATTTTAAAGTCAGTAACTTTAATACTATAAATATATACATCGGTAGGTGCAATTTCATTGCCTTTGTTTGTTTTTCCATCCCATGGTTTATAAATATCGAAGGTACGATAAAGTTGATTACCCCAACGATCAAAAATAGTCATTTCATAATTTTTAATAAAAAGGCCTTTGCCCGAAAAGTTATCGTTCATTCCATCATTATCAGGCGTAAATGTATTAGGAATATAAAACATAAAGTCGGGATCAATGACTATTGTTTGAAAAGCGCTGTCAACACAGCCATATATAGTGGATGTGATCAATCTTATTTTATAGGAACCTGTATCTGAATAAGCATGAGGCGAGGGGTTATATAATATTGATGATGTTAAATCTCCAAAATTCCAATTCCAAAAATTAGCACCAATTGATAAATCTTTAATTGAAATAACAGGGTCTGTAATCGTTGTTGCTTCAGGCTGAGCGCTAAAATTAGAAACAGGATTAGGATATACTGTGATATAGTTATTTTTAGATAAGGTGCTTACACAGCCGCTATCTGAAGTAATCGTGATAGTAACATTAAAAGTATTGGATAAATAAACAGAGTCGTTAGTATAACAATGATCAAAAGTTTGTGAATTATTTATTACGCTTCCATCACCAAGGTTCCATATCAAACCTATATTTATGCCTGTTGCAATTATTGATAAATCCTGAAAGGATACACACAGAGGTTCACAGCCGACAGTATCATTTGCGGTGAAACTTACAACAGGATTTGGGTTAACAATACTTATTTTACTAATTGAATCCTGACAGCCGAAATTTGAAATAACTAATAATTCAACTGGATAAGAACCATTATTTGCATATAAATGAGTGGGGTTTTGACTGCTGCTAAATGCAGTGCCGTCACCAAAATTCCAGATCATGGATTGTATTGTATCCGTTGAAACAATGCTTGATAAATTAGTGAATAGATTAGTACTGCCTTCACAAACATTCGGGCTGATAAATTGCACAACCGGCAAAGGATGCACCACAACACTTTTTATTATTGTGTCGGTACAACCATTATTTGATGCTACTACTAATGAAACAATGAAGGTTTCGGGGTTTGTATATATATGTGAAGGATTCTGAATGGTAGCTATTGCACTAGCATCACCAAAATTCCAGGATCTGCCGGCAATACTGCCACCGGAAACAATTGATAAATCATTAAAAATCATTGTCTGACCTAAACAAACATTTGTAAAACTAAAATTGGCTAAAGGCATTGGAAATATGGTAATTGAATCTTTTAAGGTATCCGCACAACCAAGATTGGAAGAAAGGGTAATTAAAGTTACCTGATAATTTCCAGGAGTGGTGTATAAATGGCTTGGATTATATTCTGTTGTATTTAATGCCGAACCATCACCAAAATCCCACGTCCAACTGGCGAGGATTCCCATTACCGGATTAAGAGATGTGTTTGTAATTAAAGCAGAATCGAAGAGGCAGGTATTGTTTAAAGTAAAAATAGCAGATGGTGGATCAAATACTTTTACCGAATTGTTTGACGCATCGGAACATCCATCTGCTGTAGCGGTTACCAGTGTAACATTAAAAGTTCCAGAGGTAGCATACTTATGAGTAGGGTTTTTTAAATTACTGTTGGCTGTGCCATCGCCAAATACCCATAAATACATGGCAATTGAAGCGGACGTATCAACAGAAGATGTATTGTTAAAATACATGGTATCATCCAAACATACGTTACTGTATGTAAAACCAGCAATGGGATTTTGGAAAACGGTAACTTCCTGTTCAATGGTGTCTGAGCAGGAACTATTGCTGTTTACTATTAAAATAACAGAATAATTTCCAGAATTGTTGAAGCTATGTGATGTGATATTATCGAAGCTAAAAGTGGTATCTCCAAAATCCCAAAGTACACTAGAAATATTACTGGGATTACTAACAGAAGATGTATTGTTAAAAGGAATGGCTGTCCCATTGCATTGATTGGTGAATGTAAAGCTTGCATTTGGTTTAGGAAATACGATGACACTCTGGCTAAGAGAATCTTTACAAGAAAAAGAATTTGTAACTACCACTTTATAATTTGTTGTTATAGCCGGAGTTTCCGTAATAATGGTATTTGTAGATCCATTATTCCATAAATACATTCCGCCACCTGAGGCAGTGAGTGAAGAGTTTTGCCCCGAACAAATTGTTAGATCACCGCTTATTATTGGCACAGGAGTTGGATTTACATTTACGTTAACAGAAGAAGAGTCCTCGAAGCCCCCTGTTACAGTAACTTTAACGTAATAGCTTGTTGAGATAATTGGATTTACATTAATTGAAACATCTGTGGCGCCTGTGTTCCATAAATAGGTTCCAATGCCTGTGGATGTAAGGGTAGTGGTTTCGCCTTTGCAAATAACAGTGTCGCCAATGATAGAAGCTGCACAACCGTTAGCTAAAGAACCTGGCTGACAAGGGCATTGATCATTAAGATCTGAAATACTATCCTCATCACCATCGGCAGTTGCCGTTGCGGTGGAATTGGCAACTAATAATAAACCATATGGATTAGCGCCACCTCCTGAAGGGAAATTATACATTAAAACATCAATATAATTAATGCCTACCACCCATGGACCTATCAAAGTCATATTTAGTTGTGACCCGGCAGAAAAAGCTCCTCCGCTAATTCCGGTACTAATACCATTTATAAAAACATCCGAAATTGTATTGTCGGCATAACCCGAAAAATATAGTATATAGTTACCTGCTACAGTAACACTGTTACCATTACAATCTGCAGGCAAATTAATGGTGAGTCTAAAATAGCGATAGCCAGCATTCGTATTAGCTGAACAAGGTGCATCAGAACCAGTTATCCAGTTTCCATTATTTACCGGAGGCGGTAAAGCTGCAGGATTAACCCAGGCACCAGGAGCGCAACTGTTATTAATTAATGCAGGACTATAGGTTAAACCAATAGGATTAGGAGGGCTACTTGAATACCAGGGAGAAACTTGCCATAGTAAATCAAGTGAGCCAGGAGCTCCTTGGCCGGTTGATAAACTAGCAGGGTTCGGAAAGGCTTGCGAATAAGCGTTTCCATACAAGGTAAATAAGAAAGCAATATTGAATAAGAAAATTTTCATGAATAGCTCTTTAGCGCTAATGCCTACTAATATTTTTTTGTCTGATGACAATTG
>CAMBDK010000167.1 GCA_945865315.1 Chitinophaga pinensis
GATGTTGAACAAGTAAAAATAAACTTATTCAAATATGAAATTAATATAGAAAAAGGTATTGATAATATTGATTTATTTTGGGAAACCGAACATGCTACAGATGTTGAAATAACGCCTAATCTTGGTAAGGTTGAATTAAATGGTTCAACCAGCATTGGGATTATAGACAAAACAGAATTTACAATAAAAGTTAAAGGTTTTTTTAATTCAGTCAACAAGACAATTGAAGCACAACCTTTTCCAATTCCAATCATAAAGGGACTTTTTATTCCAACACCAATCTTAAAATTAGAAACTGCAATTCCAACTAATTTATTAGAAATACCAATTGCATTGACGGATTCATTAAAAGTAAATGTAAATAACAATATACTGTATAATTCACCTGAGCCTTCATTTATAAACTTTAATGAAAGTCAAATAGTGAAAAATACTGCCGAATTATCAGACAAAAACATAAATAACCTTTCAGAATTATTCAATAATCTTTTTGACCGAATAAATAAAAAATAAGAAATATGAAAACATTCATAAAATATGTATTTAGAAAAGTAGAGACATTTTTTCTTTGGTCGTCAGGCGCGGATTTAATTGTACTTCAGCAAGTGCCAATGGAAAAGAATAAGTTTCTAGGTATTGGCGGAACAATCATTTTTACTGCTTTGATGGCAAGTTTTGCCGGGGGGTACGCTTTTTTAACTGCATTTAAAAGCCAATGGCTTGCTTGTTTATTTGGTATATTTTGGGGAGCACTTATATACAACTTAGATCGTTTTATTGTTGCAACCTTTGGTTCTGGTGACGGAAAAAAAACAATTTCTCGTCAGGAATTGTTTGAAGCATCACCTCGTTTATTAATGGCAATTTTATTAGGTTTTGTTATATCTACACCATTAGAATTAAAAATATTTGAAAAGGAAATTAAATTGAAAGTTGATGTTTTAAAGTTGAAGAAAAAAGAAGAGTTAATTAAGAGTGATAGTACTTTTAATTCTGAACATTTCTATATTAGAAAGCAACTCTCGGAATTAGAAAATAAAAACGATTCAATGATTAAAAATAAGAACAATTTAATTCAAAACTCAGTATTGTTTTTAGAAACGCGAAAAAAAGAATTAGTTGAAGAAAGAAACAATCAAGTCAATAATGTAAATGGGGCTAAACAAAAAAGAGATAATGACTTATATCTTCTGAATATTGCAAAAAGTGATACATTGCGCAAATTTTCTTCAACGGATATCTTAAATAAAAAGAGTAATTATCAAAAATCTAATGATTCCTATAATAATGAAATTTCAAAGAGAGAAGAACTTGAAAATAAAATACTAGCACTTGAAAACAACAAGGAAAAGTCGCTGCTGGACGAGCAAACTCGACTTGAGTCAAGCATAAAATCCAACACAAAACTTATTACTAATTTGAGAGTAACAGTTGCTGAAAAAGATTCTACTTCGGCTGGTAACCAGAAAAACTATAAAAATGTAGCTGAAGATTACGATGGATTTGCCGCACATTTGGAGGCAATGGATGCTCTAACAGATGATAAGCCAATTTTATTCTATGTTAAATGGTTAATCACATTCTTATTTATTTTCATAGAAATAGCACCAATTTTATTTAAAATGATGACCGAAAGGGGTCCATATGACGATATCATTGACAGAATGAAACATGAACATAAAGTCCGTCAATTACAAATACAATCAAATATTAATCAAGAAATAAATACAGCAGTAAGAATCCATTCAGATAAATATGAACAAAAATTAAATGCTGAATTGCAAGCAAATAAAGAAGTACTTGAAGCTATTTCAAAAGCTCAACAAGAAATAGCACTTGTTGCCATAGAAACTTGGAAGGAAGAACAAAAAAAGAAAATGAGAGATAGCGGTTCAAGTATTATTAACTCTGCCAATTAGACTAGATGTTATCATTACAACAAGCATACGAAGTTAAGGTCTCTATTATAGAGTATTTAAAAGCAACATACAGTTTCCAGGATAAAGAAGTTGAAAAAGCTTTTTTACGTTTAGTAGAGAATGAAAATGATGGCATGTTTAAAGGGCCATATATTTCTCTGAAATTACCGTACAAAAAGTTTGAAGGCGATTTAGATAATTTAAATATAGCAATACGTCCACCTTTTCGTCCTTTCGTTCACCAGGCAGTTGTATTTGATCGCTTAAGCACAAACAATAATCACGAGCCATTACCCACGGTTTTAACAACAGGTACAGCATCCGGTAAAACCGAAGCTTTTTTATATCCTATAATAGACTATTGCTTTAATCAAAAAGAACGCAAAGGGATAAAGGCAATTATTCTATACCCTATGAATGCTTTAGCCACTGATCAGGCTCAAAGGATTGCAGAAGCCATATACTCGGATGATAGAACAAGAGGTAAAGTAACCGCAGGTTTATTTATTGGTGAGGGGCAGAATAAGGATAAGAAGTATCCTAAAGAAATGGGTGAAAAGAACATCATTGAGCATAGAGATACAATCTTATCTAACCCTCCAGATATTCTACTTACCAACTTTAAGATGTTGGACTATGCCTTAATGAGAAGCAAATTTCATGACTTATGGGAGCATAATTTTGAAGACACCACTCTTTTAAAGTTTTTAGTATTAGATGAATTACATACCTATGATGGAGCGCAAGGAACGGATGTAGCGAATTTAATTAGACGTTTAAAATTAAAATTAGACATTGAGAAAGGTCAAATCTGTCCTGTAGGAACATCAGCTACCATTGGTTCTGGTGATGATGCACCTTTATTTTTGGCTGATTATGCAAAAAAAGTTTTTGGTGAAGAATTTAATAAGGATTCCATTATTGCAGAAACGCGAATTGATGCAGATGAGTTTTTTAAAGATGTAGTATTCAAAAATTTTATCCCAACAGATTTCCTACTTTCGGAAAGCAGAATTAAGGGAGACGATACTTATCAAACCTATATTCAAAAACAATTAATACTTTTTGGAATTAACCCTAAGATATCAAGCACCGATTTAGGATCCGAATTAAAGAAATACAGAATTGTTTACGATGTATTAAACATCTGTAAGGCAGGCGTAATTGATTTTAAAGAATTAATCATTGAACTTGCTCGCATTAATGCTGAGTTTAAGCAACTTTTCGAATGGTCAAAAGAATACAACTTCTCACCTAAAGAAACGTTAATCCGTTCTATTCTCACGCTTATTTCTGAGGCAAAGGTTCAGGAGGGTAAAAAAGAGTTCCCATTGTTATATGTTCAAGTTCAATTATGGATACGTGAACTCTCCGGAATTTTAAGATTGTTTCAAGAGGAGCCAGTTTTTAGTTGGAAGGATTCTGTTTCAGCAGATGATAAGGTAAAAGCCTTACCTCCCTATTTCTGTAGAGAATGCGGAACAAGTGGCTGGGCAAGTGTAAAACACGACAACAGAAACAATATCGAAGATGATATAAGCGATACCTACCAAAAGTATTTTGGTAATCATAAAAACTTATACTTTACAAACACAAACAAAGAAGGGCATATAAAAATAGACGAATATCAGCCAAGTGATACATTAGATCATTATGTTGATGTGAATACTTTAGGTTTATACCACGAAGAAAAGAAAAACAGATTCAGAACTATTTCTTATCGTAAAATTATTGGAACAAAAGCGGATCATGTTTGCCCTATTTGTAATAGTAGAAATACCATTGCCATTATTGGTACAAAAACAGCAACGTTAAGTAGTATTAGTATCAGTCAGGTAATATCTTCTGAACTTGATAAAACAATTGAAAAAGACAGAAAGGTATTAGCATTTACCAATGGAGTGCAAGATGCAGCTCACCAAGCAGGGTTTATTGAAGCAAGGAACTATCGATTCACTTTCCGTTCTGCCATACAGAAGGTTGTTAATCTTCAAAATACAGAAATTTCATTAGATGCATTTCAAAAAATATTTAAGGAGTATTGGTTAGCTAATGCAGATGAGTCGAAGAAAAAACCAATAGAGGGCTACATCTATAAATTTTTCCCCTCCGACCATTTAGGAGATGTAAAAATTATAAATTATAAAAAGGGGGAAGAAAAATTCGAACCGCAATTTATTGAGGAATTAAATAGACGTATTGATTGGGAAATTTCTAGTGAATTTGGTTATAACGCCATTTTGGGTAGAACTTTAGAAAAGACTGGCTCATCTGCCACTTACTTTAAAAACGAAGATTTAGAATTAGTTTACCATCACATTAATCCTTGGTTAGCAAAGGAAAACATTAGTGTAATAAGCAAGGAAGATTTTATTAAATTCCTTAATGCGTTTTTACATCGTTTAAGAACGAGAGGAGGAATTGACCATCCCTATTTAAATAATTTTAGAACCCTGCGTAAAAACGGCACAAGTGATTATTACCAAATAAAATCTGCTACCAATAAAAAGTATTTCTTAATTAGAAATTTCGGAAAGAAAACCAGGCTACCTAAATTTATTTCCGATGATGGAAGAACAACAGGTGTATTTGATTTAACACTTAAACTATCACCAAGTACAAATTGGTTTCATACTTATTTCAAAAAATCATTTCCTTTAGTACCACAAAGTGACCCTTTAATAAATGAGTTTTACAGCCAACTCTTAAAAGTATTAGCGAGTTTAGAAGTAAACATCTTAGATGAAAAATCTGCTGATGGTGTTCGGAACTTTGCGTTAAACCATGCCAAACTATACATTAAAAAGCAGGTAGTTTCTTTTAAGTGCGATATTTGCGACCATGAATTAAATATAGCTGACTTAGATGGATTAGAAGGTGCTTCTTGTATTAATTTCAGATGTAGTGGCCATTATCATCTTCTGCTAAAAGATGAAGCAGAAAACTATTACCGACAAGTATATAACCGATCACGATCACCAAGAATTTATGCAACTGAACATACAGGTTTGTTGGAGCGTGCGGATAGAGAAATGAAGGAATTTCAATTTAAACAAAGACCTTTCTTTAATTCGTTAAATGCACTTGTTGCCACTTCAACTCTTGAAATGGGTATAAATATCGGGGATTTGAATACTACCCTTAATAATTCTATTCCCCCATTACCATCTAATTTTATACAAAGGGTTGGTCGTGCCGGTCGTTCATCTGGTTCTGCATTAATTGTAAATTTTGCCGCTAACGAAGCGCATGATCAATACTATTACCAAGAGCCAAAAGAAATGATGCAAGGCGAAGTTAATTCACCTGGCTGTTATCTAGAAGCTAAGGAAATATTAAAGAGGCACTTTTTTGCATTCTGCATTGATGAATGGACTAAATCTGACCATACTAAAAATTCAATTCCTCCTAATTTTAGATTGAAGCCTTTTCAAATTGAATTTACAGACCTTAATGACCAAACACTGTTTTTTAATCGCATAATAAGTTTTATTAAAGCGCAAGAAGCTGAATTATATAAAAAGTTTACAATTCATTTAATTGAATATGTTTCCAAAGAAACACTAAAGGAACTATACGAAACTATCCGATCAGGGCAATTATATTCATCAATCGTAAAAGAGTTTCAAGATGTGCAGGAAGAAGTGAAAGCACTTCGTGTAAAACAAAAGCAAATTAAAAAGCAATTAGATGAAGGTAACCTTGCTATTAATGATGAAGAAAGAGAATTGCTTGATAGAGAGCACAAAAACATGTGGGGGGCTATT
>CAMBDK010000168.1 GCA_945865315.1 Chitinophaga pinensis
AATGTCAACAAAACTTCATATCAAAAAAGGCGATTCTGTTATAGTAATTGCTGGAGATTCAAAAAATTCGGAAGGTAAAATTCTATCTATTGACAGAGTAAAAAACCGTGCTATTGTAGAAGGTGTTAATTTGGTTTCAAAACATGCTAAACCAAGTGCTAAAAATACACAGGGTGGAATTGTAAAACAAGAAGCCGCTGTTCACATTTCTAACCTTATGTTAATAGAGCCTAGCACAGGTAAACCAACACGCATAGGTCGCAAAGTGGATGAAAAAAGTAACAAGTTAGTTCGTGTTTCAAAAAAAACTGGCGAAGTAATTAAATAGTATTTAAGAAATAGAAAATTTGAATATATTATTCGTTTAATAGTATCCTTTCAAATTATAAAATTAATAACAGAAATTATATAAAAGATGTCTTATTCACCACGATTAAAAGCAAAATATGCCGCAGATGTAGTACCTGCTTTACAAAAAAAGTTTGGTTACAGCAGTTCTATGTGCGTTCCGAAAATATCGAAAATATGCCTTAACCAAGGAGTTGGTGATGCTGTTTCTGATAAAAAATTAATTGATAGTGCCATTAAAGAAATGACAACAATTAGCGGACAGAAAGCTGTTGCTACTATTTCTAAAAAAGATATATCTAATTTTAAACTTCGTAAAGGCGTACCTGTAGGTGTTAGAGTTACTTTACGTGGAGATATGATGTTTGAGTTTTTAGATCGATTAATTTCCGTAGCTTTGCCACGAATTCGTGATTTTAGAGGAATCAATGAAAAAGGATTTGATGGAAATGGAAATTATACTTTAGGTGTTACTGAGCAAATTATTTTTCCTGAAATTGATATTGATAAAGTAAGTAAAATTATGGGAATGGACATTACCATTGTAACTACTGCTAGTAATGATGAGGAGGCATTAGCTTTATTAAGTGAGTTTGGTTTACCATTTAAAAATCAAAAAAAATAATAAATTAATTAACGAATTGTTCAATATCGATATTAATTTTTAATATCTAAAGTATAAAATTATATAATAAATAAAAGATGGCAAAAGAATCAATGAAAGCAAGAGAAGTTAAACGTAAAAAACTTGCTGACTTATACGCTGACAGAAGAGCTGCATTAAAAGCAGCTGGAGATTCTGTAGGCTTGCAAAAACTTCCAAGAGCTTCTTCTCCTTGTCGTCAGCGCAACCGTTGTAAATTAACTGGCCGTTCAAGAGGATATATGCGTCAATTTGGTATTTCAAGAAATTCATTTCGTGAAATGGCATTAGATGGTCTTATACCAGGGATCACAAAAGCTAGTTGGTAAAATAAAACCTACTTTCCAAAGGTGATTTTTATTGCTGTTTACCTCAAAATAGCGTTTAGGCTTTTATGGTTAGCAGTAAAATTGGAATAAAAAAGAGTATTAATGTATAATTATCCTGCGTGCGGGATAAGATATAAAAACAAAAAAAATGACAGATACAATTGCAGATTACCTAACTAGGGTTAGAAATGCTATTAAAGCAAACCACAGAATCGTAGAAATCCCCGCTTCTAATTTAAAAAAAGAAATAACTAAAATTCTTTTTGAAAAAGGATATATCTTAAGTTATAAATTCGAAGATTCAACCACTCAAGGTGCTATCAAAATTGCCTTAAAGTACCATCCCTTAAGTAAACAATCAGCTATAAAAAATTTAACAAGAATTAGTACACCTGGTTTAAGACAGTATGCAGGGTCACAAAAATTACCTCGCGTTTTAAATGGATTGGGTGTTGCCATCATCTCTACTTCTAAAGGTGTAATGACCGATAAAGAAGCTAAAGTTAAAAAAGTTGGTGGTGAAGTATTATGTTATGTGTATTAAAATTCGTTATTGGTTTTCTTAATTATAGTTTTTAAAAAAACTTTTAATTTTAAACTTTTAACACTTAAAATTTATATAAAATGTCAAGAATAGGTAAATTACCAATCGCACTTCCAAATGGTGTAGATTTTAATGTTTCAGATAAAAATGTGGTAACTGTAAAAGGGAAAAATGGTTCCTTATCACAAAAAGTAGATGCTGCTATAACTGTCAAAAATGATGGTGGTAAAATTATAGTAGAACGCGCTACAGAACAAAAACGCCACAAAGCAATGCATGGTTTATATCGTGCCTTATTAGCTTCCATGGTTAAAGGTGTAAATGAAGGTTATAAATCTGAACAAGAACTTGTTGGTGTTGGTTTTCGTGCCGCTAACAGAGGACAGCTTTTAGATTTAACATTAGGTTTTTCTCATAATATAACTTTTCAATTACCTGAAGAAATTAAAGTAACAACAACTGCAGAGAAAGGAAAGAACCCTACAATTATTTTGGAGTGCGCTGATAAACAATTATTAGGTGCGGTTGCTGCAAAAATTCGTTCTTTACGTAAACCTGAACCATACAAAGGAAAAGGTATTAAGTTCGTTGGTGAAATATTAAGAAAGAAAGCTGGCAAATCAGCAGGTAAGTAAAAAATGAATTAATCAATTAACTGATTTAGAAAATTGAAAAAATAACAAAAAAATTCAAATTAATAAATTGGTAAATTATCAAATTAAATAAAAATGGCAGTTACAAAAGAGTTTAGAAGAAAAAGAATAAAACAACGTATCCGTAAAGTGGTACACGGCGAAGCTAGTAACCCTAGGTTATCAGTTTTTAGAAGCAATAAAGGAATCTATGTTCAATTGATTGATGATGTTTCTGGTAAAACATTAATTGCTGCTAGTTCATCAGATAAAGAAATTGCAGATATAAAAGGCAATAAAATTGATCAAGCTAAATTAGTTGGTAAAGCAATAGCCGAAAAAGCTTCAAAAGTTGGTATTTCAACTGTACGTTTTGATAGAAATGGTTATTTATATCATGGACGTATTAAATCATTAGCAGATGCTGCTCGTGAAGCTGGTCTTAAGTTTTAAAAATTACAATCATAAAAATTATTGATACAAGAGTTGGGTGTTAAGGCCTAAAACTAAAATACTGAATCTAAAAAAATATAAATAATGTCAAACGAAAACATTAAAAGAGTAAAATCAAGCGAAATTGAACTAAAAGATAAACTTGTTAGTATTCAACGTGTAACAAAAGTTACAAAAGGTGGTAGAAATTTTACATTCTCAGCCATTGTTGTAGTTGGAAATGAAAAAGGTATCGTAGGTTATGGTTTGGGTAAAGCTAAGGAAGTAACTGATGCTATTACTAAAGGAATAGATGATGCTAAAAAGAATTTAATTAAAGTGGCACTCGTTAAAGGCAGTGTTGCTCATGAACAATATGGGAAATTTGGTGGCGCACTTGTGTTCCTAAAGCCTGCAGCTCATGGTACTGGTGTAATTGCAGGTGGTGCAATGCGTGCTGTATTAGAAAGTGTTGGTGTTACCGATGTTTTGGCCAAATCAAAAGGTTCGTCAAACCCTCACAACGTTGTTAAAGCTACTATTGATGCGCTAATGAAAATGCGTGATGCAGCTACTGTAGCCCAGCATCGTGGTATTACATTGGATAAAGTTTTTAATGGTTAATAAAAATATTGAATTATTATTGATGAAGTAATTCCTTAATATGTAAATTCACATTTTCAAAATAAAATTTATAATTTCAAAAAATAATGGCAACTATCAAAATTAAACAAATAAAGAGTGGAATAAACCGTCCTGAACGTCAAAAACGTACTTTACGTGCTCTTGGATTTAGAAAGATGAATCAAACTCTTGAAAAACAAGATAACCCTCAAATTAATGGAATGATTGCAAAAGTTGCACATTTGATTACAATAGAAAAAATTTAAAATAAATCTAATTTGAAAATAAACTGATTTGAAGAAATAATTAATATGTTTTTCAAGTTATTTAAAGGATCAAATTATCAAAATAATAAAAAATGAATTTAAGTAAATTAACTCCAGCAGAAGGTTCGGTTAAAAATGCAAAAAAACGCATTGGTAGAGGTCAAGGTTCAGGTAAAGGTGGAACTTCCACAAAAGGACATAAAGGTGCTCAATCCCGTTCAGGATATTCCGCAAAAAGAAGTTTTGAAGGTGGTCAAATGCCTTTGCAAAGACGTGTTCCTAAATTTGGTTTCAAAAATATTAATCGCATCGAATTTCGAGGCATTAATTTAGATGTTATTCAAGCTTTGGTGGAAGTAAATAAAATTGATACAATTGATTTTGATTTTCTTATTTCAAAAGGATTGGCACATAAAAATGATAAAATAAAAGTGCTTGGTCGTGGAGAGTTAAAATCAAAAGTTGAAATAAAAGTTCATGCATTTTCAGCAACTGCTAAAGCAGCTATTGAAGCTCAGGGCGGAACTGCTGTGTCAATATAAAATAAATCTTAGAATAGAATTTTTTATTAGAATTTGGCGATTACTATTATATGAAAAACTTAATAAATACATTTAAAAATATTTGGAGAATTGATGATCTTAGGGTAAGGATCCTCAATACACTTGGATTTATTTTAATTTACCGCTTAGGTTCATATATTGTGCTTCCGGGTGTAAATTCTGATGTTCTTTCTGAAGCTAGTAAGGGCGCAAATGAGGGTATAGTTGGTTTGATAAATATTTTTGCTGGTGGCGCATTTTCACGTGCTTCGGTATTTGGTTTGGGAATCATGCCATATATTTCCGCTTCTATCGTAATTCAATTATTAGGGATGGCATTGCCTTACTTTCGCAAGTTACAGATGTCGGGCGAAAGTGGACGAAAAAAAATAAATCAAATTACAAGATTTTTAACCGTAGTAATTACAATGTTGCAAGCTCCAGGTTATATCGCTTCTCAAATTACAAATAAAGTTGGTGTGGTTTCTGACCCAAGTACCTTTTGGTATATTCAGTCAGTTCTTATTTTGATTACTGGAACTATGTTTGTTATGTGGTTAGGTGAAAAAATTACTGATAAAGGTATTGGTAATGGAATTTCCATCATCATTATGATAGGTATTATTGCTCGTTTACCATTTGCATTTGTTTCTGAATTTGGTTCTCGTTTAAGTGGTGAAGGTGGCGGATTGATTATGCTATTAATAGAGCTTGTTTTGTTATTATTGGTAATAATGGGTACAATAATGCTAGTGCAGGGCACTCGTAAAATACCTGTACAATTTGCGAAGAAAATTGTTGGTAACAAACAATACGGTGGCGTTCGTCAGTACATACCTTTAAAAGTTAATGCTGCTGGAGTAATGCCAATTATCTTTGCTCAAGCAATAATGTTTATACCTTTAACCATTGCTGGATTTTCTCAGTCAGATGCATTGCTAGGATTTGTTACAACATTCTCTAATCATTATGGTTTTTGGTATAACTTAGTTTTTGCATTATTAATTATAGTATTTACTTATTTTTATACCGCTATTACAGTTAATCCTAATCAAATGGCTGAAGATATGAAACGTAATGGTGGATTTGTACCTGGTATTAAACCTGGAAAAAAAACTGCAGAATTTATTGATATTGTGATGTCAAGGATTACATTGCCAGGATCTATTTTTCTTGCATTTATAGCTA
>CAMBDK010000169.1 GCA_945865315.1 Chitinophaga pinensis
CCACTACCCATTGACCAACCATATTAGGAGTTCCTGTCAACAGTCCTGTTATTGGGTTTACGGCTATCATAGGGGAGGAGCTCATTGGGTTTGTTCCCGAATAAGGTGCCAGCCAAGGAACCAATGGATAAGGTGGTGGCGATGCTATAGTAGGACAAGCACCGCCATTTAAAAGAGCTGCCGCACCTAGTATTGGACAAGATGGATCTAGTCCGGTAAATGCATCACATAACTCATAATACAAGGAGTCAGAATCTAGATCCGTGGCAGAGTGGTCAAAATTTAATGGAACCCCCGCACATAAAAAAATTGGAGGAAAATTATTATAGCGCGGACTACTATTACAAACAGCTATAGCAGGATCTGGAATATGCGCCATATAGGTAGAGCCGACATTTCCTGGCAAGATTAAATTTAATATTGTTCCGTTTCTGCAACAGCGCTGATAGGATAAGTTGTACCCTCCTGCAAGTGGGGGTAAATTAACTATTACTTCGTAAATAGCTTCCTCCACACATATATTGTTTGGCGGAACAAGGCATGGGTGGGTTAATGGAAAAGGTAAAAATACCGATGAAGGTGCTGGAATCTCTAAGCTATCAATAAAGTTCCCAGCGCTATTAAAAATAAATACAGATGCGGGGTTATCAAAAGGAGGTATCCCATTGAAGCAGTCACGATAAAGCTTTAAAGTAATTTTGTAATTATTTCCCCCCAGGCAGTCGTAATAAACTTCTCCGCCAACAATATGGGTAGCGAAACTTTTTAACGACAGTATTACTAGTAGAAAAATTAAAAATATATGTTGTTGCTTTTTCATTTTCATTGCCCTGTTCTTATCCTTTATGAAAAATTAAAAAGATTCAGGTCTCAAATTCTAATAAAATAAATTTTTTCGGAAGTATTCAATAGTTTTTTACGGCTGTTTTTTTTATTCTGTATCTATTGAAAAAAGTTTCTCATCCAAACAAATATACAAAATTTTTATAAATTAAAAAAGTTAGATCTTTTTATTTTGACAGGGGGGCTAATTCAAGATAATAATTTCTGAATTGTAGGTGCTTTAAAAGACAAGTTAAAAAAGATACTGATTGTTAAATAAATTTTGGGGAACCATAAAATTAATTCATAGAAAATTAAAAAATAGCAGAGAGAGCCTCAAAATAGCACCAATTGAATTAACCAAATTTAATATAAAACCATAGGGATGGGATTAAATACATTAGCTCTTTTTTAATTCCTCCGCTTTGAACATAAAGGGAAGTAGGTCAGCAATGCTATCGACTATTCGTATTTTGCCGGTTTCACCCATTAAAATTACTTTTATTGTTGAATTATGAAGCATTTCATATTCCGACATGGCTTGCCTGCAAGCACCGCAAGGTGAAATAGGGTCTTTAACATGAAAGCTTTTCGATTTGCATGTAATAGCGATAGCTTTAACAGCTACATGAGGATGTTGTGCCCCGGCATAATAAATAGCAACTCGCTCAGCACATAAAGCGCTTGGGTAAGCTACATTTTCTTGGTTGTTTCCTGTTATTATTACCCCGTTTTCTAATAATACAGCAGCACCTACATGAAAATCAGAATAGGGAGCATATGCTAAATCTCCAGCATCTCTAGCTTTTTTAATAAGATTCTGATCGACAGCGCTTAACTCTCCTTCGTTTTCAAATTCAGTATATGCAATTTTTAATTCTAATTTTTCCATTTAAAACGCTATTTCTAAAATATTATAGAACTCCAAATATAATCTGAACTTTTTAAATAATGGATTTTAAAATAATAAACTTTCAAATTTCTATCAATATATTTCCATTATTAATTTTAATTTCACAGCCTGTATGATTTAATCGATAACATAGTTACTAAGTCGATTTACTTTTTTAAAACCGATCTCATTATAATTATGGAGAGAATTGCCGCTTTATTAGTACATTTGTAATGTTTTTTTATAAGGAACGTGACTAAAGAAAACGTTTTACTCAAATATAGTGACTCCCCAAACAATTCATTGTTATTAAATGAATTGAGGCAAAGTTCTGCCCGCATTCGATTAAAAGGTGTGGTAGGTTCTGCTGCTGCTTTCATTGCTGCTGGATCGTTTCAGCGCAATTCAATAACTAATTTATTTGTTCTTGCCGATAAGGAGGATGCCGCCTATTTTCTTAATGATCTTGAAAACTTGTTGCCCGAAGAGCAGGTCTTGTTTTTCCCAGCATCTTATCTGATGCCATACCAACACGAAGATATTGATAACTCAAATATTTTATTACGTGCCGAAGTTCTGAACAAAATAAATACCGGTAAACAAAATATTTGCATCGTAACTTATCCCGAAGCGCTTACCGAAAAAGTGGTTTCAAAGTCCCTCCTCAGTAAAAACACCCTAGAATTAAATCAGGGTGAAAAAATCTCAATCGATTTTATCATAGAGATTTTGTTAGATTTCGATTTTGATAGGGTTGATTATGTTATTGAACCTGGACAATTTTCAGTGAGAGGAGGGATTGTAGATATATTTTCATTCTCCAATGATAACCCCTATCGCATAGAGTTTTTAGGAAATGAAGTCGACTCTATTCGTAGTTTCGATTCAATTTCTCAACTATCTATTACAAAATGTATTCGTTGTTCTATTATACCAAATACACAAAAAAAATTATTGCTTGAAAGCCGACAAACATTTTTTGAATTTATTCCCGAAAATACTATTATTTGGTTTAAGCATTTCCAATTAACGATTGATAGAATTGAAAAAGCGTATGCGCTGGCCGAAAGCTCCTTCACCAAATTAGATTCACAAATATTAAATCTTGCTCCCAACGAACTTTATCTTAATAAAGATACATTTACCAAACAAGTTTTAGGCTTTTCCTTACTTGAGTTTGGAAATCATTTTTCATTGCAAGCAACTAAAACTATTGTTTACAACTTTTCACCACAACCTAGTTTTAATAAAAACTTCAATTTTTTATTAGATAATTTAAATGCGAATATTAATCATGGCTATACCAATATAATTTTTGCTGAAAACCACAAACAAATTACTCGCCTTTTTTCCATATTCGAAGATATAGATGCTTCAAAGAGCCAGCAGTCTATAACTATCAAACCAAAGGGTAAAACTATCGATGGCATAAATGATATGAGTTTGGACTCCCCTCTTCCTTTCGAGGAAGGTTGGGGAGAAGCCTCTGTTTCCAATGGATTTATTGACAATGATTTAAAACTTGCCTGTTATACCGATCATCAGATTTTTGACCGATACCATAGATTTCGATTAAAAAACAGCTTCCATAAAAAAAATGAAGCACTTACTCTCAAAGAACTTAATGGTTTAAATCCGGGAGATTATATTACTCATATCGATTATGGAATAGGTAGATACGGGGGCCTAGAAATTATTGAAGTAAATGGAAAAACCCAGGAAACTATTCGCCTTGTTTATAAAGACTACGATATAGTAAATATTAGTATTCACTCATTGCACCGCATTGCTAAATATTCGGGTAAAGATGGTGCGGAACCCAAAATAAATAAACTAGGGACAAACACCTGGGCAACACTAAAACAAAAAACAAAGAAAAAAGTTAAAGAAATAGCTTTTGATTTAATTCAGTTATATGCCAAACGAAAAACATTGAAAGGATTTCAATTTAGTCCTGACAATTTTATGCAAAATGAACTGGAAGCTTCATTTATTTACGAAGATACTCCCGATCAAATAAAATCAACAGCTGACTTCAAAAAAGATATGGAGAGCGAATTCCCTATGGACAGACTTATATGTGGTGATGTAGGTTTTGGGAAAACAGAAATAGCCATCCGCGCCGCTTTTAAAGCCGTATGCGACAGCAAGCAAGTTGCTATACTTGTCCCTACTACTATTCTGGCTTTACAACATTATAAAACATTTAAAGAGCGATTAAAAGATTTGCCTTGCACGGTGGATTATATTAATAGATTCAAATCTGCAAAAGAACAAAAAGAAACTTTCGATAAATTAGAAAGAGGCGAAGTTGATATTTTGATTGGTACTCATGGTATTGTAGGGAAAAACGTGAAGTTTAAGGATTTAGGACTCATGATTGTTGATGAGGAGCAAAAGTTTGGCGTTGGGGTAAAAGATAAATTAAAAACTTTAAAAACAAACCTCGATACACTCACCCTTACCGCAACTCCTATCCCTAGAACACTTCAGTTTTCTATGATGGGGGCACGTGATTTATCTGTAATTTCTACGCCGCCACCCAACCGGTATCCGGTGCAAACAGAATTGCACTCGTATAACGAAGAAATAATTCGCGATGCAATAATGTTTGAAATTTCACGAGGTGGGCAAGTTTTTTTTGTACATAATCGTGTGCAAAATATAATAGAAATTGCAGGAATGATTCAACGACTCTGCCCCGATGCAAAAATAGCTGTAGCTCACGGACAGCTTGATGGTGACCAACTAGAAAAAGTAATGCTTGGTTTTGTGGAAGGAGAATTCGATGTTCTGGTAGCCACTACAATTATAGAATCGGGTTTGGATATTTCCAATGCCAATACTATTATTATTAATCAAGCGCATATATTTGGATTAAGCGACTTGCATCAGATGAGAGGCAGGGTGGGGCGCTCCAACAAAAAAGCTTTTTGTTATTTACTTACCACACCTATTTCGTTATTAACCAACGAAGCTCGAAAGCGTTTGAAAGCAATAGAAGAGTTTTCTGACCTTGGTAGTGGTTTTAATATTGCAATGCGCGATCTTGATATACGTGGAGCAGGAAATTTATTGGGTGGCGAACAGAGCGGCTTTATCAACGAAATAGGTTTTGAGATGTATCAAAAAATATTGAATGAAGCAATTCTTGAATTGCGCATGGAGAATGAAGAATTAAGATTGACAGATGTTGGTGGATCACATAAATACACCGGAATTAAAAACGCCACTTATGTAAATGATTGTAATATTGATACCGACATGGAAATTTTAATTCCTCATAACTATGTCATTAATATTGCAGAGCGCCTTAATCTTTATAGGGAACTTGATGATGCAAAAAATGAAATGGAGTTAGCAACTTTTGAACGCAACTTGAAAGACCGTTTCGGACCTGTTCCTGATCAAGCAATTCAATTGATTCATACCATTCGTTTGCGATGGCTTGCTATGGAGATTGGCTTTGAAAAATTAATTTTGAAAAACAATAGCATGCTTGGCTTTTTTATACTAAATCAAAACTCACCCTATTTTCAAAGCGAAACATTTACCAATGTGCTGAAATTTGTTCAATTGAATGCCGTCAAATGTAAAATGAAAGAAAATAAAGGGAAACTAAGCCTTTCGTTCGAAAATATAAAATCCATTGACAATGCCATTTTGGCTTTAAAGCCACTAATTTAATTCTTGTTTTTTGTTTT
>CAMBDK010000170.1 GCA_945865315.1 Chitinophaga pinensis
CTCAGCGTATTTTCTCTATGTAAAGAATTTGTTGATCCAGTGGAAACCGTATAATTGCCATCCCATGGAATTTCAGGATTAGCATCAATATGATTATGGGTGTGATTGCCATCTGTGCTGGTATTACCCGAATGATTATGGTTACCGTCTGAAGAAGTGCTAAGACTCGAAGAATTTCCTGCAGAGGCGGAAGAACTATGACCGTGGTCTTGGGTTGCGAAGTTTTGCAAAGTACCAGTGAGGGGGGCTGATGCAACATTTGACAAACCTCCTGTTGCACGAATAAATTCTCCACTTGAAATATCTGATGAAATCCATATTGTGCAAGGATAAATAGTGTTTGGGTCGGCTGCATTAAACCATTGAACATAAGTTGAACCAATGGCTGGTGTATTGGCGTTTTGCCAACAGGTTCCGTTAAAAACTTCCAATACTCCTGTAGTAATATTAAACCTTACTGAACCAATTGGCGCTCCTACAGGCTGTTGACCAGTTGTCCCTTTTGGTATCGCTATTGCATCTGTTGCATTTATCTCAAAAGAAATAGTTGGGGTAATTGTATTAATTCCTATATGGCCAGTGGCATCCTCATAAATAGGGGCAACAGTACAAATTGCACTCGTGCCATTTGACTTAATAATGTAATTTGCAGTAGAACACCCTACTGGCCCTGCATCTCCTGTACTTCCAGTGGAACCAAAATCCCCTGTACTCCCAATAAGCCCAGCATCTCCAGTGCTTCCAGTACTTCCGGTAGAACCAAAATCTCCTGTACTCCCAATAAGCCCCGCATCTCCAGTACTTCCTGTAGAACCAAAAATTCCAATAGCACCAGTACTTCCTGTGATTCCATTAGCACCAGTACTTCCAGTACTTCCTGTTACACCTCCTGAAGTATTAATTACTGTTCCTGCTAAGATAGCTTTCCAATAAAAACCATTAAAATAATAAAATGTGTTGTCGGGTATACGATAAATTAATAAAGCTGTTGCAGGTGATGCAATGCCAAATGTGTCGGGCAAACGAGGAATTAAAAAACCTTTATCTGTGGAAGTTAAATCAAGCACAGCACTTGGATCGGGAATTGAAGTGCCAATACCTACATTACTTTGAGCTTTAGCCTCCCCGCCCGAACTTGGCCAAAGAACCTGCGTTAAAGAAAATGCAAATATTAAAATTAAATTTAATATATTTTTTTTTGAATCCATTAGATAAAATATAAGTTAAAAACCTATGAAATTTTCTTTTTATCTAAATATTTTGTTTAATACGTCATTGCGAGACTTTTCAGCCGAAGCAATCTCAAACCAATTATAGATGCGAGATTGCTTCGTGCCTCGCAATGACGGTATGAATGTTAATTTTTTATAAAAATGGGACTTTCATAACATTCTAACTTATATAAAAGTCCATTATTATTATAATTAAATAGGAGTAAAAGAGGGTTCTGAAAATTTATTTTTTAGAACCCTCGTTTATAAATAAAAAAATTATTTAACAATTGAAGAGTCATTCATTAAATCCAAAACTGCCATCACTTCTTTAACAGATTTTGCCGAATCGTTAAGCAATTTTTTTTCTTCATCGTTTAGTTTCAATTCAATAATTTGCTCTATCCCATTCTTTCCTAACTTTACTGGAACTCCCAAGTAAATATCTTTTAAACCATATTCTCCCTGTAACCAAGCACAAACCGGGAAAATCCTTTTTTGGTCGCGGATGATAGCTTCTACCATTTGTGCAGCAGATGCTCCAGGAGCATACCATGCAGAGGTACCTAGTAAATTTACAATTTCTCCACCACCTTTTTTTGTGCGATCTATAATTTCAGCTAGTTTTTCTTTTGAGATAAGTTCTGTTATTGGAATTCCTGCAACAGTTGTATAACGAGGTAATGGCACCATGGTATCACCGTGGCCTCCCATCAATACTGCTTGTATGTCTTTTGGAGAACAATTTAATTCTTCTGCCAAAAATGCACGGTAGCGAGCTGTGTCAAGCACCCCAGCCATCCCAAACACTCGTTTCGAATCTATTTTTGCTGTTAAATAAGCACAATAGGTCATTACGTCCAATGGGTTAGAAACAATAATTATAATACAATTAGGAGAGTATTTTAATATGTTTTCGGTAACTGTCTTTACTATGCCAGCATTTGTAGAAATAAGATCATCACGGCTCATACCTGGTTTTCTTGGCAGCCCAGAAGTAATAACTACAACATCAGAATTTGCAGTTTTCGAATAATCATTAGTAGAGCCCGAAACGCGGGTATCATAAAGATTTATTGGCGCTGTCTGCCAAATATCCAAAGCTTTGCCTTCAGCAAAATTTTCTTTAATATCGAGCAATACAAGCTCATTTACCAATTCTTTTTGGGCAATAACATCGGCACAAGTTGCACCTACATTTCCTGCTCCTACAACAGTTACTTTCATATTATAAAAAAATTATATATTTACAGAATATTTACTTTGTGTAAAGTTATTAAAAAAAACAATTACAAAGACATTTTTTATTTTTTTGAATTAAATTTAGGAGTTTTCATTTTTTTGAAAATTCAAATAAAAATATTGTTATAATATAATTCATAATTGGATGCAACTATTATTGAATTTTTATCATCTATAGGGATATAAAAGACTTCAATTTTATACTTAAAATTTTTTAAATGAAAAATATAGTTTTTCTTTTTCTACTTTTATTTGCAGTTAATTCTAAAAATATTAATGCTCAAGGTTCCGACTGCAATACAGCTGCTCCTTTCTGCACTGCTGTTCCTGCTTCTTTCCCGGCAGGAACCAATACTGTTGCACCAATAGGGCCTGACTACGATTGTTTAGGAAGTCAACCAAATCCAGCTTGGTTTTTTTTACAGGTATCTACTACCGGTGCCATCACATTGGATATGTCTACTTCCCCAAGTTTTGATATTGATTTTGTAATATGGGGGCCATTTACATCTGCCGCTGCTGCTTGCGCTACCGGTTTGGTTAGCAATGTGGTGGATTGTAGCTATTCATCAGCTGCCAATGAAACAGGTATTATTCCAATGGCAAATATTGGAGAAGTTTATGTGTTATTAATTACAAATTATTCAAATACGCCAACTACCATCCTGCTTGAACAAACTGTTTCTGGAGGGTCTGGCAGTACCAATTGTAATATTGTATGCGCTATGTCCAGCATTCTTGCTACTCCAGGAGCTTGCATAAGTCCTGGAAACACTTTTGATCTAACTGGTATTTTAATGTATACTGCTCCCCCAACATCCGGAACATTAACTATTTCTAATAGTTCAGATGGTACTACCCAAGTTTTTACTGCCCCATTTAATGATTCTACAGTTAACTTTACACTTGCCGGTTTGCCAGCTGATGGTTTAACCGCTACTGTTACGGCTGTTTTTTCATCCGACACTGCTTGCTCAATTTCTCAATCGTTCATAGCTCCTCCTCCATGTTTTGTTATTTGTCCTATTACCGTAGATTCAGCTCTTACCTGCGATAATGTTGCTGTAATAATTACAGCAAGTGGCGCCACTAGTTATTTATGGTCAACAGGAGAAACCACAGCAAGTATATTTGTTAGTGGCTTTCCCGCCACCTATACAGTGGTAGGAACTACAGGTACTTGTATGGATACAGCAGTATCCATTATAACTACCTTCCCTCCGCCAACTGTAATTTTTTCAGCCGACACTAGCAGTGGCTGTAATACCTTTATTGTTAATTTTTTAGCTGATACAAGCAATAATGCAGGAGCAACTTATTCGTGGGATTTTGGAGATGGCGCCAACGGTAATGGAATTAACCCAAGCAATACTTATTCTGTTGCTGGTTGTCACACGGTTTCACTTACTGCAAGTTTCGGACAAGGTTGTGCTTCAACCGATTCGGTTTCTTGTATGATAAATGTATTTCCACAGTCCGAGGCTAATTTTAATATTTTACCGGATGAAATTGATTTGGTATCACCTACAGCTTATTTTTCTAATATATCTACTAATGCTACTAGCTGGTTATGGGATTTTGGCGATAGCACAAATTCAATTCTTCAGCATCCTGAACATACCTTTACTGATGTTGGAACATATAATGTAACATTAATTACTTCAACTATTAATAACTGTATGGACACCATTACTCACACCATTGAAGTGAAAGATATCATCACCAGGTACATTCCTAATGCATTCTCCCCTAATAAAAACGACCGAAATGATATTTTCAAAATTTATTCTTTTGGCATATCGCCTGATAGTTTTGAATTATTAATATTTGATAGATGGGGAAAACAAATTTTTAAAACTAACGACCCTAACGAGGGATGGAATGGCTCCCTAAATAATAATGGTATTGTTTTGGAGATGAATACCTACATATATAACTTAAATTATGTAGAGTTAACAGGTAAAAAACGCAATATAATAGGCCATGTATCATTGATAAGATGATTTATGCAATACTATTCAATATTATCCATTTAAAATTCAATTAATTTTATTTTATTATCAACTATTTTTTGAAAATTTTTTTATTTTGAAAATTTCAACGCTTATATTATTAGTAATATTCCCTTTTATGGTGAATTCACAAATTCACGAATATTTATTTAATAATAACCTGAATGAAAACAATGGCGGTCCTGCCTTAATACAAAAATTAGCATGTGGAGCAGCAGCAGGCAGTTACAGTAGTATAGCTGCAAGCACTTCAGCTGGTCAGTGTCTTTTATCTGGCGCTTATTGTTTTAATGACGGCGGAGGGCTACAATATACTAACCCAGGAATAATTACAGGAACATATACCATTAATGTTTTTTTTAAATTCAGTAGTTTAGGGGGCTATGCAAGAGTAATAGATTTTTCAAACAGTGCTTCTGATGCCGGACTTTATTTTTTAGGAAACTGCCTTAATTTTTATCCAAATGGTAACGTAGGGCCTTGTCCTTATTTTAATACCAGCACTTTTTATTTAATTACTTTCGTAAGAAATGGTTCCACAGGAATAATTACTGTATATGTGGATGGAGTATTATTTGTAAGCTATACCGATTCTGCTAATTTATACAGTTCTGCAACTTCCTCAACACCTATCAACTTTTTTTTAGATGATATGTTGGTTTCTTGTGAAAACCAACCGGGATGTGTTAAATATATTTCAGTTAGTCCAACTGCAATAAGCGCTTCTGATGTAGCCCTTTTATATGCTAATATTGATAACATAACACAATCTTCAATTATTCCACCGCCAATAGTAACGATGCCTACTTTAAATACACTTAATTGTATAAATCCTACATTAACATTAACTGCTACTGG
>CAMBDK010000171.1 GCA_945865315.1 Chitinophaga pinensis
AATCTGGTAATTGTGTAAAACAAGGCAATGTTATTATTGATGCTTACTACGGTTATCCATATATTACAGGTGCTATAATTAAGTCTGTTAGCAATTCTGGAAGTTCTGTAAAAAATTTAAACCATATTGGTGGAAGAGCAGAGTTTATGATTAGCGATCAAGTAGGTTTAGGAGTAGAATTCACTTTTGCTAACGCATCGATAAGTTACAACGATTCAGCGAATTTGAATCAATACACATTAGGTATTAGAAAATACAGAATTTTAGGGAAAATGAATTATCACTTTGCTACAACAGAAAGTATTGATCCATATTTCACTATAGGTGCTGGTTTAAAGAAAACTACACTTTATGATAATGGAACAAGTGGCAATGAATTTAGTTTTAATTTAGTTCCTGTTGCAATTAGATTTGGCGTTGGTGTTCGTTATTTTTTCAATGATTTTATAGGTTTAAATGCTGAAGTTGGCTTAGGTGGCCCTCTTATGCAAGTAGGCGTTTCAGTTAAGTTTTAGAAAATAATTATTTTTATAAATTTATTAAAGAGGATTTTTAGGGATTACCTAAAAACCCTCTTTATTTTTTTAATTAAACTGTTAGCAAAATTTTTTACAAAAAAATATTATCAATCTATTGTTCCTTTAAAAAAAACATCAACCAATTTAAAATAAGGTCATTCCAATAAACACATTTAAAAATTCTTATGAATAAATATATGCAAGCCGCAATTGATCAAGCAAAAATTGGTCAAAGTAAAAAAGGGATTCCAATAGGAAGCGTGTTAGTTAAGAATGGAGAAATAATTGGAGTGGGGTACAATAAAAGAATACAAGACAATGACCCTATTACCCATGCAGAAATTGATTGCTTAAGAAATGCAGGCCGCATAGGAAGTTATAAAGATACTACCTTGTACTCTACACTTATGCCTTGTTATTTATGCGCTGGTGCTATCGTTCAATTTGGAATCAAAAAAATTTTTGCCGGGGAATCCGAAACTTTTCCTGGAGCTAAAGAATTTATGCAATCACACGGAGTAGAAGTTGTTGATTTAAATTTGGAAGAATGCAAAACTATGATGAACGAATTTATAAAAAATAATCCCGAATTGTGGAATGAAGATATTGGTGAATTATAATTTTTTTTAAAAAAAACCTTTATGATTAACTACTATACCTATTTATTTTCTAAATAATTATGAATCAAAAATAGCAATCAAATTAATTTATGCTAGGACTAAAATTAGCCACAGACCCAAATTGGGTAGATATTGTGGAAAGTAATATTGAGGAAATTTTAACAGACCATGCCTGGTGCGAGCAAAAGGCGGTTACTAATGTTTTATCATTGATTATAAATAATCCAAATTATACTGAAATGGTTACTGTGCTTATCGGCATAGCAAAAGAAGAACTTGAACATTTTGAGCTGGTACATAATTTAATTAAAAGCAGAGGACTGGTTCTTGGCATGGAACGTAAAGATAATTATGTAAATGAGCTTTATAAATTCATGCAAAAAGGAGGAAGCAGAAAATCGTCTTTGGTTGACAGGCTGCTATTTTCAGCAATGATAGAGGCCCGCAGCTGTGAAAGATTCAGAGTATTATCCGAAAATATTAAGGACCCCGTATTAGCTAAATTTTATCGCGATTTAATGATAAGTGAAGCAAACCACTATACTGTTTTTTTAGGCTTTGCTCGTCAATATGGAGATGGTATTGATGTGGATACCAGATGGAAAAACTGGCTAATTTATGAAGCTTCAATCATCACTAAATATGGAAAAAAAGAAACAATTCATGGTTAATTTTTATATTAAACCTAACTAAAGTTCTTAAAATAATTAGCATTAGTAAAGCTTTCAAAACAATTACGACAAAACAGATTTATTAATAAAAAAGATGATTTCATTTTTTTGCAAAAAAATGTCCTTATGAAAACGCTTGTGAGGAATGAACAAATGCGATGCAGGGTTGCAGGTGGGGAGGAATCGTTTGTTCTTGATTTTTTGATTCTTTTGTATCAAGACAAAAGAAAAACACAAAGTTTTTGAACCATTTAATTTACGGATTTATTTCAAAAAATACACATAAATACAATAAAGACAATCCTTCAAAAAAATGTTATTTTTGTATTCATACAAACTTAAGAATTAAATGATGTTAAAGCTTTCGGTGGTTATTATTACCTTCAACGAAGAGAAAAATATTAAGCGCTGTTTAGATTCCATTAAAGAAATTGCAGATGATATAGTTGTAATAGACTCCTTTTCAACAGATAAAACAAAGGAAATATGCATCGCATCAGGAGCACGCTTTATCCAAAATAAATTCAATGGACATATTGAACAAAAAAATTGGGCAATAAGTCAAGCAGAATATAACCATATCTTATCTCTGGATGCTGACGAAGCGCTAGACGACCATCTAATAAAAGAAATTACACAAATTAAAAACAACTGGACAGCTGATGGTTATTATCTTAACCGCTTAACTAACTATTGTGGTAGATGGATATATTACTGTGGCTGGTATCCTGATAAAAAATTACGACTATGGGACTCCAGAAAAGGCAAGTGGGGCGGAACTAATCCACATGACAAATATGAATTAATTGATGGTAACAAAAACACTTCCAATTTAAAAGGGAATATTTTACATTATAGTTATTATTCGATAGAGGAACATAAAAAACAAACAGAAAAATTCTCTACCATAGCAGCAAATGCATTATTTAATAAGGGTAAAAAATCAAATTTTTTAATTTTGTACTTAAGTCCAGTTATAAAATTTGTTCAAAGCTTTTTGTTTCAACGAGGAATACTTGATGGTTATTATGGTTTTATGATATGTAAAATATCCGCTAGATCAACGTATTTAAAATATTATAAATTAAAAAAATTATACGAAAATTAATTTTTTGATGGATTGCTACAACTTTAGGCTATTATTAATCTAATAAATAGTGTAAATTTAAAAAGGGTGTTGAAAAATCGTTAAATTTTAGGTCTAATTCCTAAAATTATTTTTTTATTTTTTAATTAATAAAACTTACCGATTTAGCAAAAATTATAATCTGAAAGGCGCATAACGCAGAAAAGGTAGCGGGTGCTGAGTCAGCCTGTGCGTGAGCCGATAACCTTTTATTGAATTTTTTATTACTTTTTGTTCCAAGACAAAAAAATGCTTAAAAGGACTAAGAATTATATATCTTAGTCGAAGGTAATTGGGTGCAAAGCCCTGTTATTAGACTAGATAAATAGTAGCGAAAATTAAATTTAAATTATAGTTGTAATAATATATATATGAAACGTATACTAATAGAAATGGAGAAACTCAAGAACCCAAATAGTGGTTTAGGGCAATTCTGTTTTAATATTGGTGAACAGTTCAAATTAATAAGCAACAAAAATTTACAGCTAAATATTTATTTACCAGCCATAAATAAAAATATTTTTGGAGAAGAATTTAATTATGTAAAGCATACACCATTGCATAAAATTTTACCAGTCGACAGCAATGAATATGATATTTGGCATTGTTTACAGCAAGATTCACATTACCTACCAAATAAAAAAAAAACAAAACTTATATTAACAATTCACGACCTTAATTTTTTAGAAAAATACAAAGGTGCCAAACAAAAACGCAAATTAAATAGTTTACAAAAAAAGGTAAATAGGGCTAGTGCTATTACTGTTATTTCAAAATACACTGAAATTATTGTAAGAGAAAATTTAGAATTAAACGATAAACCAATTTTTATAATATATAATGGTAATTCCTTAAAACAAATACCAGAAGCCACAATACCAAATTTTATAAGTTCAGAAAACAGAAGCAATTTTATTTTTTCAATTGGTGTTATATCACCTAAAAAAAATTTCCATACGCTTTTACCATTGTTAAAAAACGATAAACTTTTACATTTAATAATTGCTGGTGATAAGAACTCAAACTACGCAAATTATATTTTAAAAACTGCTAAAGAATTAGGAGTAGAAAAGCAATTGAAATTAGTAGGAATTATAAATGAATCAACAAAATACTGGCTGTACAAAAACTGTAAAGCTTTTGTTTTCCCTTCACTTACAGAAGGTTTTGGACTTCCGGTAGTAGAAGCAATGAGTTTAGGAAAAGCCGTATTTTTATCAAATCTAACTAGTTTGCCTGAAATAGGCGGAGCTGAAGCGTATTATTGGAATAATTTTACTCCAGAACACGTAGTGGAAATATTCGAAAAAGGAATAAATAATTATGCAAATGATGCCGAAAAAGCAGCACGATCTATCCTGTGGGCCAAAGCATTTTCATGGGAAAATGCAGCTAAAGCATATATAAATCTTTATGAAAAACTATAAAGTATTGCCAAAATCTGCAGAAAATATTGAAGGAAATACATCCATAAACAGTTCTGTTTTTATTGAACAAAACAATTTTCCAGAACAAGATTCAGAATTTGGATGGAAAGCCGAACAATCAATTTCAGTAGTAATTCCAAATTATAATGGTAAACATTTACTTGAGGCAAATTTACCTACGGTAATGGAGGCATTAAAATATTTAAATATAAAAAAAAAGCCGCTCTCGCCGTTTAAAAATAATACTGATTTTTCATTTGAAATAATAGTAGTAGACGACGCTTCTAATGACAAATCCGTTGAATTTATCCAACAGAATTACCCAGAAATTATATTATTAATCAATGAACATAATAAAGGCTTTTCAACAACTATTAATAAAGGGATATTTATTGCTAAACATGAATTAATATTAGTATTAAACTCCGACGTTCAACTAACTGAAAATTATTTTATCGAACAATTAAAATATTTTAAAAGAAAAGACACATTTGGAGTGATGAGTAAAATTATTGACCCTCCCAATCGTGGAAAGTCAAATACTGCAATTCATAAAGTACAAGATGGAGCAAAATATCCCAAAACAAGTTTTAGGGGTATTAAAACCACATATAACTACCTACCTACCAACGAAAGTTTAGAAAATTGGTTACCAAGTTTTTTTCTATCTGGGGCAAATGCATTAATAAATAAAGAAAAATTAATCCAATTAGGTGGTTTTGATGAAATTTACTCTCCTTATTATTATGAAGATGCCGATTTAGGCATTCGTGCTTGGAGTGTTGGCTGGAAGTGTTATTTTGAACCAAAATCTATTTGTATGCATACTCCCTCATCCACAATCAGCAAATTAAAATCAGAAAAAGTTAAATTAATTATAGAGCGCAACCGTATT
>CAMBDK010000172.1 GCA_945865315.1 Chitinophaga pinensis
GCTCTGCCATTAACAGGAGTGAAATGTGTAAAAAAAATTGTAACAGAATTGGCTGTCTTAGACATAATACCTGAGGGTTTCCGTTTATTAGAAAGGGCGCCAGGAATTAGTATCGAACAAATTAAAAATGCTACGGAGGGTAGTTTAATTATTGAAGGAGAAGTGCCAGAAATGCAAATAAACTAATAATTTAATCATTAAAAACAGGCATTAATAAGCATTCTATAATTTCTTGGAACCTGAGTACCTCTTTTTTTACAATTATTCATTAAATTATATAACTTTGCACATAATAAATAAATTAAAAAAATATTTTATTTCTTTCACAAAAAAAACAACATGAAAAAAACTTACCTATTATTTAGTGCTTTACTGTTTTCAACAGCAGCATTTTCACAAAACAACAATTTTCAGTCAAAACCTTTTATTGAATCAACGAAAGTGTTTTCGAAAACTAATTCATCTGATAGAACAATTGGGAACCCAGACACGACAGGCTTTGTTAACTTTACAGATTTTTTGCCTCAATTTGCTTCTATAAGTCAAACAGCTATTATTTATGGTTATAGTGGTGGTGGTTATGTTTTTGGGAATAATAAAGATGGATTAAAAATTTGTGGCCAAGGTTATCAGAATATTAATGCTACCCCTGTAAAAATTATTGCTGCACTTGTTTGGTTTGGTGCTAAACAAAGAGATTTACAAGGCGGGGCAGCTTCAAAAGTGGTAGTTAGTCTTTTTGATATGGTGGCTAACAAAGCCTATAACACTGATGGTTCAGGAGCATTTAACAACACTACTTTAAATGCTCCCGGCCCATCTGGCCTTGCAAAATCTTCAGTGGAATTATTATGGGACGATATAGATACCGTTGGTAATAATATGAATTACCTTGTATTCCCTACAGCCTCTTATTGTCTTGGTGATTTTGCTATTACTGTTGATGCAAGTACTTTGACAGCTGGTGATACTGTTGGTATAGTTAGTGACAATATTGGAGATGCGCAAGAATTAGATTATGCATTTCACAAAATAGGTACAAAGTGGATTGTTACTGACCAGGCATTCTCTGTTGCTGCAAATGGTGGTACAGGCGGTCTTGACCTTAGTATTGCTATATTTGCTGTACTAGCTGATGCTACAGGTGTAAATGAATATTTCAACGGTATGAAATTAAATACATACCCTAATCCAGCAAACAAAACAGCAACTATTGAATACACTTTAGAAAAAAACTCCAATAAAGTAGGATTAATTATCTTTGATAAAGCAGGACATAAGTTAACTGAAAGGGTATATCATTCGCAAGCTGCAGGTAACTATAAAGTAGAAGTTGAAACAGCAAATTTTGCTGCAGGTACTTACTTTTATCAATTAAATGCCAACGGACAAAACTTCACAAAACAATTTGTAGTGACTCATTAATTTGATGTTGTAATTTATTAGCTGTAATTATTTTAGGGAAAATAATTATAGCTAATAAATTAATTTTAAAAAGCCATTAATCCTTCTATCCCTTCCATCTCTTCATATTTAGCAATAACAGAATCGGCATCAAGCATAACTTCTTTAACTGTTATACTAAAATATTTACCATTACTGGATTCCTTGTGCAAGATAATTGCTTCGTCAGAAAATTTAGATTCAACAAGCGCAATTTTATGATTATCGGCAGGTATTATAAATTTATACATGTATACCATTGGCCAGCTATTTTCCTTTATTAATAACTCACGAAGTTTATCAAATTTTACATTTTTATTCATTTTATAATTATTAAAGAATAATAAGAATTCTGGGCTACATAATTTTGCCGGATGATTTCCTTCCTACCAAAATTTATAATTCTAATTTTTGGGATTATATCTGCCGGAAAATTCAAATATGTCAAGCATCCATTCTCTTCTACTTTCTGGTTCTTCTCGTATCAAAAAAATTGATTCGTTTGATGTAAATTTTTAAAAATCTCTGATTATATCAGAAAGTTTATTGCCATCACCTGACTTTATTATTAAATGCAGATGGCTTGGCATTAAACAGCATACAAAAATTTTCAGATCTTAATGTGTTTGACATTATTTTAATGATTCTACGATTGCCATTTTATGATTTTTACGTGGCAATACATCTATCTAATCAACAATTGTAAGGGTAATAAAATTTGCTTTGCCATCATTTATTCTATAATGAAATCCGATAGTCGGGGGAGATTTCGAAAAAGAATTTGAAGCGTGATTCGCAATGACGTAAAAAGTTAAACTATATATTAAGTACAATCCACCACCATGAAAACAAAATGCACACAAAATGCAAGCGTTATTATATACTTCATGGCACAACTCAGCTTATCGGGGCAAAACTGTCATTTAGCCTTGCCGTTATGATAGGATATATATAATCCTCTTTATTGTGCTCTATGCAATGTGCTTTTACTTTTTCTGTTTCAATGCCTCTATCTCTTTTTGAATGGCTTCCATTTTAGAATTGAGAGTTGAGAATTGAGAGTTAAGAGTTTTGTTTTCCAACTCTAAACTATAATTCTTTGCATTTAACTCCTGTATCGCTTTCACCATAGGCGCCATTAAATCATTATATCTAACGCTATACATACCTTTATCATCTTTAGAGATAATACCATTGTTATTTGCGCCTGATGTATTTAATGTTTCTTCTAAGTCTTGGGCTATGAAACCATATTCATGTTTTTTGTTTTGATCGTTGAGGCGGATATAGGATACAGGTTTTAGCTTTGAAATAAAAACCAAGCCAAGGTTGGATGGCTTAATATCGGTTTTAAATCTTTTATCGGAGGTAGTGGTCCAAGGTATTTGTGTGGCTGCCAAAGTAATGTTTCCATCTCCTATTCGTATCTGATTATTGTTTGTTGCATTAGCCACTTGTGCATTGTATCCAACGGCGGTATTGTTAACACCAGTAGTAATAGCGTTGCCAGCATCCTTTCCAAAAGCGGTATTTTGGCTTGCTGTGGCGTTAAAAAGCGCATTCATTCCATTAGCGGTATTGTTGTCTCCGGTGGTATTTGAATACAATGCTTCCATACCATTAGCGGTATTGTTATCTCCGGTGATGTTCAAAAAAAGCGCATTCCAACCATTGGAGGTATTAAAGCTTCCTGTGGTGTTGAATATAAGCGCATTCATTCCATTGGCGGTATTCTTGTTTCCTGTAGTGTTATATTCAAGCGCACCCTCGCCATTGGCGGTATTAAAGTATCCGGTGGTGTTGGAAGTAAGCGCCTTAAATCCATTGGCGGTATTGTTGTATCCGGTGGTGTTGGAATAAAGCGCTTGCACACCATTGGCGACATTGCAGAATCCAGTGGTGTTGGAATAAAGCGCAGCCGCTCCATTGGCTGTATTAAAACTTCCGGTGGTGTTGAATAAAAGCGCATTCATTCCATTTGCGGTATTGTTGTATCCGGTGGTGTTGGAATCAAGCGCATTAAATCCATGGGCGGTATTGCCGGTTCCGGTGGTGTTCAAATAAAGCGCATTCATTCCATTTGCGGTATTTTTATCTCCTGTAGTGTTAGAATAAAGCGCATTCATTCCATTTGCGGTATTGTAGCTTCCAGTTTTGTTGAATAAAAGCGCATTCATTCCATTTGCGGTATTGTAGCTTCCGATGGTGTTGGAATCAAGCGCATTAAATCCATGGGCGGTATTACCGGTTCCGGTGGTGTTCAAATAAAGCGCATTCATTCCATTGGCGGTATTCTTTTCTCCTGTAGTGTTAGAATAAAGCGCCCGATATCCTATACCAACATTACTATTACCGGGAATATTACTATTACCTGCCTGATAACCGAGAAAAACATCACCGCCTGATACGGGGTCTATCCTACCTGCTTTTTGGTTATTTATTTTTATAGTAAGTGGTATATTATCGGTAGTACCAATAAAGTTGGTGCCATCAACGGTTCCGTCATTGCCGGTAAGCGACCATGCATTTAAAGTTCCTGCTGCACCTGTTGCTCCAACTAAACCGGTTGCACCTGCTAATCCGGTTGCGCCAACTAAACCATTTATTCCATTAGTTCCGTTTGTTCCTGCTGCACCCGTTGCTCCATCTAAACCATTAGTTCCGTTTGTTCCTACTGCGCCTGTTGCGCCAACTAAACCATTTGTTCCATTTATTCCATTAGTTCCGTTTGTGCCTGCTGCACCCGTTGCTCCATCTAAACCATTAGTTCCGTTTGTTCCGGCTGTACCTGTTGCTCCTGGAGTTCCGTTTGCACTAAATAAAGCATAAGGCACACTCATTAATTGGATTGTGCCAGCTATGGTATAAGCTGTGCCGCCTGTTGGGTCGGTTTCGGTTTTTATAAAATAAGGACCTGCTGCCCAGTTGATATTAGAAATTGTGCCTGTAACAATTGTTCCACTTCCTATTTCTAAACTTACTAAACCATTGGTATTGGTGCTTGGGGTTTGGGTTTCTACATATACCGCTGTTCCAAATGATGAACCTTGCAATATGCTTATTTGCATGCCTACTGGTGTAGATATTACTAGTGCATTACTACTATTACGAATTACGGCTTGGTAACTCATTTTTTGTGGGGCTTGGGCCAATGAGTTGAAAGTTAATAGTTGGAAGTTAATAGTTAAAACTATTATGATTATTAGATTTTTCATAGTATGTGGAGAAATTATTTAAATTTATTTTTATTATTTTGATTCAAAAAAATCGTAGAATTCATTAAACTATTTCCTTAAAACCAGTGCTAACTTAGAATATTTATTTCGATTTACTGTATAAAATTTTATTTATTTATTCATTTATCTATCTATTAATTAATCAGATATCAGATATCAGATATTTATTACTTGTTTTATTACTTGTTTATTTTTATCGGTTTTGGCCTTACCACTTGCTCATTCCTGTGTATTTGTTTTGAAATAATTATAATTATTATATAGTAGAAGGGTAATAAAAAAAATCTAAATAAAAAAAATTAGACTATATATTATTTCTAATTAGTATTACCTATTCCCTTGTACCAAAACCCAATCTACCCATGCGTCCACCTGTGAGATAGAATTAGGGCGC
>CAMBDK010000173.1 GCA_945865315.1 Chitinophaga pinensis
GCTCTAACTTTTTAATTTAATATCCAATTATATAAATATAATGAATATTTACTATTAAACTTTCTTAAATTTTAAAATAAAGTTATGACCTAGTAATATAATGATTTCAATATTTAGTATTGAATCCAAGAATTAATAATAATAATCCAAATTATACGAAACAATAAATCAATATTTATTATTTATTCGATTAGTCGATACTATTATTTTTCTATTTTTGTTAATGCTGCTTGTTTTGATACTTTGTAAAAACAGTTTTTAATACTATTATAAGATTTTTTAATGCTATTTTAATATTATTGTAAAATAGAAATCATATTAACACATATTTTTATGCTAATTTCTTGTAAAAACACCCCAAATAAAAAAAAATCATTGCTAAGCAAAAAAGATTCTGAATACTCCTTCAATATTTTTAATTCTGTTGCTAATATAAATTTGGAACATTGGAATAATGTGGCAACCTACGGAAGTCCTTTTTTAAAAACACCTTATCTAAGTGTATTGGAAAAAGAACATCCAAAAAATATGCGCTTTCATTATGCATTAATTTACGATGCTGAAAAACCTATTGCAATTTCGTATTTTCAGGTAATAGATTTTGCTTCTGATGGTTTTGAAGGATTTATAAATCAGGAAAAGACAGAAGTTTCTTGCGCCATTACTACCTATTTAAAAAAACATTTGACAAATCATTTTATTCGTAGTGCTAGCAAAACAAATATGCGTATCCTTATTTGTGGAAACGCCTTTGTTAGCGGAGAACACGGGTTTGCATACTGCCCAGGAATTAACAAAATAGAAATATTTGATGCCCTAGCAGATATAATTTATGAAATTGGAGAAGTAGAAAAACTAAATGGTAAAATTGCTGCAATCCTGGTTAAAGATTTTTACATTGCTAATAAAAAAATATCGGACGAATTAAAAGAATTTAAGTATCACGATTTTTTAGGCGAACCAAATATGATCCTTGATATCAATTGGAAAACATTTGATGAATATTTAAATGCCATGAGCAAAAAATATAGAAACCGCGCTAAAGGAATTATAAAAAAAGGCGCGGAATTAAATTCTAAAAACTTTTCTCCAAGTGATATAAAAAATAACGCGATAATTATTCAGCAATTATATAATAATGTTGTTAACAAAGCCTCCTTTCGAATGGCTTCTTTATCAGCTAATTATTTTGCTGAAATGAAAAAAGTAATGAATGACGAGTTCAATTTTATTGCCTATTTCAATAAAGACGAATTAATTGGGTTCAGAACCTCATTTATTCATAAAGATTCTATTGAGGCCCACTTCATAGGTCTAAATTATATTGTTAATAAAGAGTTTGAATTGTATCAAAATATGCTTTACGACTTTGTAAATGAAGCAATAGATAATGATTTTAATAAGTTAATTTTGGGACGTACAGCATCGGAAATAAAAAGTACAATTGGTGCCCAAGCATATGAATTAATCTGTTACATACGCCATAGGAATCCTTTTTCTAATCAACTTATTAAACCTTTTGTTGATTCCATTAAAACGATTGAATGGGTGGCTCGTAACCCATTCAAAGAAAATTTTTTACAAGAAATTAAAAATTAATTTTGTTTATTTTACTAATTGGATGTTTTTTTATTTCATTGACTTTTTCAATATTTTGCCTTTCACTTTTAAATTAAATATATAAATCAGCAACTGTTAATAGGGTATTCCTTACTTATAATTTTTTGTTATCTCATTTCACTCCCCCCCTTTTATATCAAGTATTACAAATAAGCTCATTATAGAAAAGCTCAATTTTGAAAATGCAAATGGGGAATTACTCTTAGGAAAAAATTATATTTTTGTATAAGTCCAGGCCCACCATATCAATACTATTTGCAATGGAAGGCGAACAAGCGCAGCCCATAGATAGGTATTCTCCTTTTGCCAAAAAGTAACTGCCATTTGAATATTTGCAGGAAATACAGCAATCAATAATAGTATAATCAACCATGCTCCTGCTGGTCTTGTGGCTTCTGGTAGCAGTAATAATGCGAAAATTATTTCGCATATTCCACTGATATAAATTAATGGAATATGATATGGTAAGTAGGATGGCATTATCCGTAAATACAAGCGAGGATTTACAAAATGGTAAACGCCTGCAGCAATATAAAGTATTGACATTAAATAGAGTAAGACCATTTTCATATGTGAAATAATTTAATTAAAGTGATACTGAAATTAATTTATGAAATTTTGAATAAAAATAACAGAAATTTTTAATCTGTTTTTTCACCTGCATTTCAAAATTAAAATATATTCCCAAAATTACTCTAAAACCTTTAAATAGTAAGGTTTTACTATATAAATAATATTTTTAAAAAAAATCAATGCTTGTTTATTTTGCAAGCTCTGATAAAAACAACTTATATATTATGTGTTTCAAATCTAATTGTTAAGCATTAAAATTATATTTAAATAGAAAAGAAATAATTCGCAAAAAAACTCAGGAAATACCTTATAATATTGATTAAAGGACTATTCCAGGCAATTCCCCCCCCCTTCTCCAAAAAAATATCCATATTTAATCGCGCTATATTAAAAATAAAAAGGGGACTTTCATTTTCATGAAAATCCCCCCATTCGGGTGGCCAATGGGGATGAAGTTGAACACTTTTTGAGGGTAATTGAAAAAATAATTAGTCACAAAACTACTTAAGTGTATTAACAAAATCAATAATATCTACCTTAATGAGTTCCCAATGCTTTTCTCTTAAACATACTGGATCAAAATCACTATCAGCATTTTCAAACTTGGTAAAATTCTTTTTCAAAATAGTTTTGTCGTGACTATAAGGATATCTTTTTTCGTGTAACAAAAACATTTTATCTATACTATACTCATCCATTAATTCATGTATATCCCAAAAATCTTTTTTGCGACCACCTTTGTATTACATCTAATTTCATTGCAATAATTTCTTCAACACTTGCAATACGAATATCATCAATCACTAAAGCGGCATCAATAAATTCATCCGTGTAAAAAATATCAAGCTTAATGCTATGGTCCTGACTTTCTCCTACAAAATAAGATTTACCAAAACCAATTATATCATCATTACTAGTATCAACGTAGGGATAGTTCACTCGCAAAAAAGAATCAATCTTACTAAAATCAATTGAATCATAAGGTGCATCAGTAAACAAATCAATATCAACCGATTCTCTATGACCTCTGTAAAAACTTAATCCGGTTCCACCAACCAATCTAAATTTGTCAAACTCTTTGGCTGCCATTAAGGTTTTCAAAACTCTCAATAACAAAGGAGTTACTGTTTTATAAAATAAACTATTTGCCATACAATTTTAAAATCCCATTTACTATATCTTTACCATAAAAACGCGTTATCTCTTTTTTTTCAATTTCATTACCCCGCTCAAACACTCTTTTTATAACTGCTTTTTTTTGTTTTTCCCAAGCAATCTTCTCCATTTTTGTATCCCAAAATAATATTGATCTTAATTTAGTAAAATCAGGATGTTCAGTATTCTGTCGTCTCTTCTCCTCTTCAATATCATAATAGACCTGCAAAACCATAAAGTATCCCTCCTCTATTCCAAGAGCATGTTCTATCTTTAAGGCTAAAGGAGTGTTCATTTTTCGCTTTCCTTTAGTTATCGAAACAAGAGTTTGCGGAAATTCCTGTAAAGAAATTGCAAAACGACTTTTTCCCAAATTACGCTGCTTTAATTCTCGCTCCAGTATAATGCCAGGATGAATACCTCTTATAATTTGAATGTTCGATTTCATAATGCAAATATAAACAATTTTGTTTACACAAATACTATTACATTAAATAAATTAATAGCTCATAATCAATCTCGAATAGGGGCTGGGAAGTAATGGATTTTGTTCCTAAATTTGGCATCTGAACATCATCACGTGCTTTAGAAAAGGAGTGCAACAGAAACATTGAGGTTGATCCCTATTTTTCAAAACTCAACTATAACTTTGTTTTTGCACGCTGCTTAAATCTCTTCTAATGAGTTCCTTTTTTACTACCTTTGATTGTAATGGTTAGTTTTTAGACAAACTGCCGTTAGCCATAATTTGACAAAAATAGATACCATTTCAGTTAATATGAAACATAAAATCAGCCTCAGCAATGACAGCCCTAGTGAATATTTTGAATCAAACTCAGAATTCAAATCGGTCATAATTAAAAAGATTAAATATTCAAACTCAAAAGACGTTTCGACACTGCTTTGTAATTGGCTTCATGGACCTTTTGGAGGAATCTTTTCAATTCCAATTTCCGAAGCAGATGCTAATCAACAAGACAAATTTGATATTATTAAAATGTCAAAGGAGTTTGATGAACCATTTAAAGGTTAATTTGATAGACTAGATATTAAGTTAGAAAAGGAATTTGAAAATGACTCATCAGAATTGACATTTGAAATTGAAGTAACTTAAACAAACTATGGCTAACAGCTAAGGTTTCGTTGCGCCTGAAAGGCGAACAATGAAACCGATGTTGCACGGAACCGCTTGTGCGGTTGGGGATATATTATTTTGCTTTTATCAGTTATTGGTATAATAATATATTTAGTATTCTTCTAAGTTAAATTATATTTCATCCTCATAAATTTATAAATAATCATCAGATTCATCGACTATATATTCTCTCTCTGCATCAAACATTCTTTTAAGCAATGATATAATTTTATCTTTTTCAAACATCGCCAATTGCTGTAGATTATTTAAATGTAATTGGCATAATGCATCGGCACAAATAACCTCATACATATTTAATTTTGATAACTCGTTTTTAACTGCTTCATCCATTTTCTTTGGCTTATTTATATAATCGTATTAAACTTTGAGTAGCCTTACATCAAATCGTTTTTTTGGTCTAATCTCTCTTTTTAGTTGTTTGGCATATTCCCTGATATCATCAAATTTCTTGGGTTTAGATTTTACTGTGGGTTCGGGCTTTGAACTGGCTATTTTTTTTTCTGATTCAATAAATAATTCAGCAAA
>CAMBDK010000174.1 GCA_945865315.1 Chitinophaga pinensis
AGGGTATTAAAATTGTGTTAAAAGCTATTTTTTTTAGACTATCTTAGTAAAGCTTTCAAAATAATTTCGACAAAACAGATATATATTAATAAAAACAGGTGATTTTATTTTTTTGCAATAAATATCCTTGTGAAAACGCGTGTGAGGAACGAACAAACGCGATGCAGGGTTGCTGGTGGGGAGGAATAGTTTGTTCTTAATTTTTTGTTTCTTTTGTATCAAGACAAAAGAAAAACACACAGTTGATCAACCATTTAATTTGCGGATTTATTTCGAAAACTTCACTTAGCTTTGATTTCATCCTTCACCTAAAAGATAATTACCAATTAAATATATCTCTCATTTTTAAAGGCCTTTCGGATCCTCTCCAATTAAAATCTTTTAATTTAAATTCTTTGGGATCAATTTGTTCTATAGGGTAAAGCGTTGCTTCCGGTTTTGTAATAAAAGTAATATGGTGCATTTTTTTTTCTTCCAAGTAAATATTTAAGTTACTACAATCGGCTCTATTTAACGCTTTCAGTTTATTCTTTTCAGTTGCATAATAAATTGTTTGGCCGTTTCCTTCCACTTTAATTAAATACAATTCATTTTTTTTAAAATACCCTTTCATGTATTTGCCTCGTATTTGATTGTAATGCAGGCTGTCCTCCATTGATACAATAAATCCGCTACTTTTCAATTCAATTGCTTGAATTGCTTTTTCACCTGTATGTATTTTAATGCTATCGGCTGTTAATTGATTTTCTTCTGACCAAAGAATGGGTCTACCATACATTTTCATAGCAGAATCAATTGAATTATAACTAAGTGAATCACACTTCCCTTGCAAGTCATTCTTAAAAAATTTGACTTTTCGATATGCAAATAATTGATTATAATTTTTTGTTGTCTCTGTAGTATTTTGCGACTCTTTAATTACAGGCAGTTCAAGCTCTTTATTTTTATGTTTTTTATTTTTCAATCCTAATTCTTTTTTGGGAGGAGATTCTTTTTTTATTTGCTTTACAGCCTGCGATTGGGAAGGGTTAAAACTAACTACTTTTAATGTATCAGCATGTAAATACAGGGTATCTGATTCATATCGCTGCATCATCAAGGCTTTACCTGTTATTATTGATACGCCATTCCATTCATTATGAATAGCGTAATCACCATTTATGGTTAACTTTTGTACCGTATCAATAATTGAAATATTGTTAAATGCTTTACCCACCCCTTGTTTTCTATCATAATACAGACTATCGCCAATCATTTTAAGCTCCTTACTTATTATATATGAGTTTTTATAAAAACGGGATAAATCATTGTCTGTATCATACCATCCTTCTTCACAATAAATTAAATTCTCCTTACTTTTTATTTTAGTAGGCCCCATGAAATACGTAATTTTTGTTACTGTATTGTACTTCATTGTATCGCAATTAATAACAAACTGGGGATTAGTAAGTTCAACATTTTTTTTAAAATAAAACTCATTGGTTTTTGAATAAAAGGAACCTCGGTCACTTATAAGAATATTTTCCTTATTAACAATCCTACCTGATGTATTGTAATAACCTATGCCAGTTGAAATATCATAATTCAACACATCGGTAGTAAGTTCCATGTCGGCTTTTTTAAAAATTACATTTTTTTTAATAACAGCTAATTTATCAATACCACTGTATTTCAAAAAATCACCATATAATTTCACCCCGTCATTTTGCTCAATACGGATGTGTCCAAATGCATCTAATGAATTATCCGAATAAAAATATGCACTATCACAATACATAAAAGTATCCTCATGCTTAAACTGAACATCCCCAATCAAGCGCTTAGCGCCATCGGCAATATTATCAGCAAATTTTAATGAGCCGGCCTTAATAATTTCAATTTTTTTTTGAGAATATACGTTCAGGGGTATGCAAGCTAGAAAAACATAGTATGCATTCCTAATTACAAGAAATAGTAAGGAGGGTCTGTAAATTTGGGTTTGGGTTTGGGTTTGGGTTTCTGTTATCTTCATTTTTCCCTATTGTCCATTTTTTCAATAACACACTTATTCTCAAAAAGAAAGAAAACACTTACTTTAGCTATTGAAGCGCTGGGGCGGAAATTCTCATCAAAGTTTGAGTACGATCTGGGCCAACTGAAACAACTGAAATAACAACTCCGGTTTCGCGCTCAATAAATGAAATATATTCATTTAAAGCATCAGGCATTTGATCTGGGCTATTTAATCCAGTTAAATCCTGGTTCCAACCTTTTAATTCAAGGTAAACAGGTGATAGCAATTCAGGGGAATAATCATAAGGTAGATAATCAATTTTTTTACCTTGATAAATATAATGTGTACATACTTTTATTGTTTCGAAGCCACTTAGTATATCCGCTTTCATCATCATTAACTCAGTAACACCGTTAATCATTATCGCATATTTTAAAGCGGGCATATCTAACCAGCCCGTTCTTCTAGGGCGGCCTGTTGTAGAGCCATACTCATTACCAATTTTACGAATTTTTTCCCCCATCTCATCATTTAACTCTGTTGGGAAAGGTCCACTTCCCACGCGGGTACAATATGCTTTAAAAATACCAATTACATTGCCTATTTTATTTGGAGCAATCCCTAATCCCGTGCAAGCCCCTGCGCATATAGTATTGGACGAAGTTACGAATGGATAGGATCCAAAATCAATATCTAATAATGAACCTTGCGCACCTTCAGCTAAAATAGATTTATTGTTTTTTAAGGCATCGTCGATGAAATGTTCGCTTTCTACCTGCTTTAAACTCTTTAAAACTTCAAGACCTTCAAACCAAGCTGATTCCAACTCCTCAAGATTGTATTGGTAGTTATAAAAATTCAATAATTGTTTATGCTTTTCTACTAGGGCATTGTATTTGTTTTTAAAATTTGGGCTGTCAATATCACCAACTCGCAAACCGTTGCGGCCAGTTTTATCCATATATGTTGGTCCAATACCTTTAAGTGTAGAACCAATCTTTTCCTTGCCTTTACTTGCTTCGGAGGCAGCATCTAACAATCGGTGTGTTGGTAAAATTAAATGTGCACGTTTTGAAATTACTAATTTTAATTTTACATCTACATTAAGTTTTACTAATGCGTCAATTTCTTTTTTAAAAATAACTGGATCAATAACAACACCATTGCCAACAATATTTATTTTATTATCATGGAAAATACCAGAAGGTATTGTATGCAGCACGTGCTTTATACCATTAAACTCCAGCGTATGGCCAGCATTGGGGCCACCCTGAAAACGACCTATAATATCGTATTTTGGAGTTAATACATCTACAATTTTTCCTTTCCCCTCATCGCCCCACTGAAGGCCTAATAATACATCTACTTTCATTTGAAACTTATTACATTTTAAAAATTACTAAAATATTTTGCTTGTTGTTAGTTTTAATTAATCTATAAAAAGTTTAGTGGAACCAATAAACTAATAAATAAATTTAATTTAATTTCTTATTTATTTAACATTTCAATTGCATTTTCTTCATCCTTACTAACATAAAAAATACTGTCGAGTTTTGTAATTATTAATAGTTCAGAAATTTTCTTATTTACACAACATATAGCCACTTCTCCTGCAGATTTACGAGCTTTGGTTAGGATATTAATTAGTACATTAAGTCCATCGCTATTAATATATTTTAACTCTTGAAGATTCAGCAATATTTTATTTTCTCCCTTTGCTATAGAAGCTTCAATTTCTGCAAGTAATTCTTTCGCCTGATTTTTATCAATAAGTTCACCGTTAAGTTGGAACAAATTAATGTCATTTTGTTTGCAAAATTTATATTTAAATATCATAAATTAACCTGTTGAAAAAAACTAATAATTTAAATCTTTCTGTTAAAGGTCGAATACCATTGGAAATCTATTTTTCTTTAACAGAAATAGGCAAGCTAAGCCCCCCCTTAATTTTAATTTCATTGTGCATACAAACTCCTTCTAATTCAAGCCTATCACACTTTCCAAACAAATTAAGAGAATGGTGATTAATTTTAAATCCTAAAATATCGCCTGCCGTTTTTTGTATTTGATGTAATCGTGGGTCGCAAAACTCAAAAACTTTTTCACAATCTTGACAAATTAAATGATCGTGCTGTTTGAATTCATATGCTTTTTCAAATTGAGCTAAATTTTTCCCAAATTGATGTTTGGTTACCAAATTGCAATTTAATAATAATTCTATCGTATTATATAAGGTAGCACGACTAACCCTATACTTTTTATTCTTCATGTGAATATAAAGTGATTCTATGTCGAAATGACTAACCTGTGAATATATTTCACTTAAAATAGCAAACCGTTCTGGCGTTTTACGACAACTATTTTCAACAAGGTATCTTTCAAAAACTTGTTTTACAGCTTCCTTAGTATCAACATTTGTCATTTTATTTAAATTATATAAGCCATAAAAATACGCATTTTAATAAAGAGTCTAATTAGATTTTTTATTATTTATTATTATCCTATCTAATTTTCCAAAAAAAACAATTTTTCAATAATAAAATTTCAACATTTCCAATTTACGGCCGTCAAAAACAACCTTCTATCATTAACCATCTACCCTTGTTACAGAAAGAACACCATTTACCGTTCTTAATTTTTTCATTAATTCAGTAAGGTGATTTGTATCATGAACAAACACCATTACAGTGCCCTCAAAAGTACCGTCATTCGTATCAAAGCTTATGGAACGCATATTTACATTATGCTCATTTGAAATTATCTTTGTAAGATTATTTACCAAACCTACCTCGTCTATCCCGGAAACTTTCATTCCTGCAAGGAATGAAATTAATTCGGGGCTTGTCCATTTTGCTTTAACAATACGGTATGCGTAGTTAGATAATAGCTGTATAGCATTGGGGCAATTTACACGATGAATTTTTATTCCTTCGCTAATAGTAACAAAACCAAAAACATCATCACCAGGGATTGGGTTACAACATGGGGATAGTTTATAATCAATTTTCTGAAGATTTT
>CAMBDK010000175.1 GCA_945865315.1 Chitinophaga pinensis
GGTTAGTGAGTAAAAACGGTTTTCCATCAAGATTATAAACTCCTACAATACCGCACATTATGAAAGTTTAAAGTTATAAAGTTTTAAGTTAAAAAGTTTAAAGTGAAAATCGCTGCTCTTTCTGTCATCCCGGATAAAAATTATACTACGGATTTTAATTGTCTAACCGCTGATTTTAATTCTGTAATTACTAATTCCTGCTGCTGGAAAGTGAGATCATTAAAAAGCGGCAGAGTCAGTGTATGCTCAAAACACCATTTGCTGTTTTTCATATCACCTTTAATTTGTACCAAAGGATGATTATTAAAAGCTTTGTGCATGTGTAAGGAATAAGTTCCTATTTGCACCTCAATGCCTTTTGCTTTCATTTCTGCCATTATACGGTTTCTGTCTTCAACAAAAACACAGAACGATTGATAAGAATGCTGCCCATTGGATAAGCTAGTTGGAATTTCAACTTCTGGAATATCTTTCAATAAATGAATATAATTATTTGCTAATTCTATTCTTCTTGCCAAAAGTTCTTTAACATGATGTAGTTGTCCTAAACCAACAGCAGCCTGGATATTACTTAATTTATAATTTGTTCCAATGATGTCAAATTGTATTCCTTCGCGCGATGAACCTGACATGTCCATACCGAAATGTTTATAGGAATTCATCCAATTGGCCCATTTCTCATTGTTTGTAGCTATTATTCCACCTTCACCAGTGGTAATAAATTTCCGGGGGTGCAAAGAAAAAACTGAAATATCAGCTTGGTTTCCCACCTTCACTCCTTTGAATTCAGCTCCAATAGCGCAAGCCGCATCTTCTATGATATAGATTCCATATTTTTTCTTAATTGCATCTAAACGGTCATAATCAAGGGGATTGCCAAATCCGGATACAGGAATTATAGCCTTGGTTTTAGGAGTAATTGCTTTTTCAATTTCATCGTAATCGATAAGCATTGAATTTCTATTTACATCCACAATTACGGCCTTTGCCCCTATAATTGGCACAACGGATGCTGTCGCCGGATATGTATAATCTGGAACAATCACTTCGTCACCGGGCCCAATGTTTAAAACTCTTAGCGCCACTTCAAGCCCTGTGGTAGCAGATGTAACAGCAAGTACATAATCACAGCCTAAATAGGCTTTTAATTTATTTTCAAATTCTTTTGTGACAGGCCCTTCGGTAAGGTATCCACTCTCAAGAACTTCCATTACTTTGTCTTTGATCTCTTGTGTGATATACGGTTTTATCAACGGTATATTTATAATTACAGGTGCACTCATCTTTTATTTTTTATCGATTCCTACTTGTTTTCTCCACTCAATAAGCTTTTGCAAACCATCTTTCAGAGAATCTTTGTATTTAAAATTTATTTCTTTTTCTCCCTTTTGTCTTGAACCAATTCTATTCTGCACCAATTGCCTTGCATCATCAGCTGAATAAGGAATATATTTTACTTTCAGTTTAGAATTTTTAAGTTCCAAAATAGTATCACATAATTCTTTAATAGAAGTCTGTATTTCGGTGCCTACATTGTAATAGGCATTTTTCACATCCGACTCTACGGCTGCGATATTGGCTCTTGCAACGTCTTCCACATAAATAAAATCATAGGCCTGACTTCCGTCTCCATTGATAACAGGCTCCTCGCCGGCTTCAATTTTATTTAACATGATAGGAACCACGCCGCTGTATACTGCATGCTGATCCTGACCTGGACCATACACATTCATGTATCTTAATCCAATTACTTCTAAACCGTAACGATCGTTAAATGCCGTACACATAGCTTCACCAGCAATTTTTGTGGAACCGTAGAAATTTTTATTTTTAAACGGGTGATCTTCTGTCATGGGCACCTGCACAGCATCACCGTAAACAGATGCTGAAGAAGAATAAATAAGTTTCTTCACTTTATGTTTTACACAGGCTTCCAAAACATTAAAAGTACCTTCTATATTAACATGAAATGCTGTTCTGGGGAAATCTTTGCAGTGTAAAAGCCACATTGCGGCGAGGTGAAAAACATAATCCACGCCTTCAAAAGCTTTGTCGAGAATATCTGTTTCGCGGATATCGCCTCCTAATGGGAATACAGTGCATCTTGGGTCTTTTAGACTTTTTTCGATATTTACATATTTACCCCTGGCGAAATTGTCATAAATTATTACCTGTTTAACATCCTGTTTTAACAGTTCGCTGATAACAAAACCGCCTATAAAACCGGCGCCTCCAATTACTAATACTTTTGAATTTTTTAACTTGCTCATTACCGATTAATTATTTATTTCCTACTTTTTAATATTACCGTTTCAAATTTCCCCAATACCAATCTACTGCTTCTTTGAGCCCGCGCTTAATTGAAAATTCGGGTTTATAACCTAACATCTTTTTTGCCTTATCAATAGAAGCCAATGAGTGAGGAATATCTCCGGCTCTATTGGGCCCGTATGTTATTGGAATTGATGCGATTTCAGGATCATATACGGCTAAAAATTCTTTGAGGTATGCTGTAAGCTCATTTAAAGTAGTACTCTCCCCAAAAGCCGTGTTGTAAACAGTGTTAATTGCTGCAGAATTATCGGAAGTCATGGCTAACATATTCATTTGAATTACATTATCAATGTATGTAAAATCACGAGAATAGTTTCCGTCCCCATTTATAGTTGGACTTTCATGATTCATCAATTGAATAACAAACTTTGGAATTACCGCTGCGTAAGCACCGTTTGGATCCTGCTTGCGCCCAAAAACATTAAAATAACGCAAACCAATACTTTCCATACCATACGTTCTGCTAAAAATATCAGCATATAATTCGTTGGTATATTTGGTAATGGCATAAGGCGACAATGGTTTTCCTATTTTATCTTCTACTTTTGGAACAGCTTCGGAATCACCATAAGTGGAAGAACTTGCAGCATAAATAAAACGTTTCACTTTGGCATCTCTTGCAGCAAGTAACATATTTAAGAAACCGGAAGCATTAACATCATTAGTTGTAATTGGATCTTTTATAGACCGGGGTACAGAACCTAAAGCTGCCTGATGCATGATAAAATCGACATTTTTCACGGCTTTATGGCAATCTTCCAAATTTCTTATGTCGCCAACAATAAGTTCAAAATTGGGACTTGTAAATAAATTTTGGATGTTTTCCTTTTTTCCGGTAGCAAAATTATCCAAACAGATTACTTTTTTACCTTGGTCAATTAAGGCCTCACATAGATTAGATCCAATAAAACCTGCACCACCTGTAACTAATACCTTTTCTTTCATTTAATTTTATTGGTATAGAAAAACACACTGCTTTTTCGCATTCGCTTTTTAGTATGCTTTGCATATTACATTACTGTATTTCATAGCTTCGCTAACGTCAGTCCCATTTCGGTCTGCTAAAAGTCTTATTTAAAAGAATGCGAATATAACAATTTAGGAGCTATTTCAGCTGATTTTTTTATATAATAATTCAGATATTGGTTCACAACCAAATATCTTCAAATGCATGTAGTTAAAAAAATTATAGGCCACTATAAATATTTATCAGTTTTCAAATATTGCAGGATTGATTTGATTTATGATTTCAAAACAGCTACTAAACAAAGCTAGGGATGAAACTGTCTCGTCCTGAAATACTCATGAGTAATACGATTTCTCAGACGGTACATTTCTTCCCAAGGAACTTCAGTGTATTTGTCTTTAAGGTCTTGAGGTAAATTCTTAGTTGCTTCACCAATGATTTCAAAATTACGAATAACCGCGTCCACAGTCTTATAGTCCCATTTGAAATGTTGGAAATCAAGTCCGGCAATATATTCCTGAACTCTCTTAATAGAGAGTTCAATGTCTTCAAGATAAAGAAGAGGGTCTCGTTCGTTTGGTTTCAAATGTATCGGACTTGATTAAGAATAGATTCTTTAATTCTTTATTTTAGGGCGTTAGGTGTTACCAAATCCGCACGAAGTCCCAATGATTGTTCTAAAAAACATTCCAACGTAAAAAAACCCCAACCAACAGGCTGCGAAAACTCAACGAGTAAATCCAAATCGCTACTGTCTGTCTGTTGTCCTCTTGCATAAGAGCCAAAATAGCCAATACTACTTACGTGAAACTTGTCAGTAAGCACTGGTTTAATTTGTTGTAATTTAGTTTCTAGGTCAGTTCTTGATAACATGTCTGCAAGGTAATATTTTTTAATCGCATTGGCACTAAAGGCAGGGCAATTGCATTATAAATTTTCAAAAAAAAATTTCTATAAAATAAATACCTACAAAAGTATTGATTTCCAAAGACAGTTAGAATCTTAAAATTCTTTTTTTTAATAGATTGATTATCAACAAAAATTGATTTATAATGCAATTGCTATGGCACTAAAGACTAAAGTTTTAATTCAGAAAATCTATATCCGCAGCTCTGTGGATCAATCGAACCAATTTTTCTGGATTTTATATAGATTATATCCAAGCACCATGCTGTAAAATTGGACTAAAGTATTTTCTAATTCTCAATAAAAAAAAATTCCTATAGTTTTTCATTGTTGCTTATTATAGGAATCAAAATGTATAAATACCTGTTTACTACAGTAAGCTTTTTTGTTTCTAGGGATTGAATTCTGTTTTTGATTTTTTTTCAATAGCCAAAATAGCCTTTTGAATGACAAACCTTAGTTGAGAATTAATTTTGAATAAAATTTTAACAGGCTCTAAAATAACAGTCGAACTAAGGTTGCTAAAGGGAAATATTTTAAAAAAAATGCTGGGATTAAAACAATTATTTTGTTGTTAAGGTTGTCCTCTTCCTCACAAACCCCAAAGGCACATTAACGGCCATCCTGCTCCCTAGCGCTTCAATTTCTATAATAATCCTATGTTTCCCTTGAATACTTAAAGATTGTC
>CAMBDK010000176.1 GCA_945865315.1 Chitinophaga pinensis
AATAGAATAAAACATAAAACAGAAAAAAAAATAAAAAAATATTTTTTCATTTTAAAATAGATTTATAAATTATTAAAATTATAATTAGTCAATTTTTATTTTACTGTTACAACAAATATAAATTTTAAAAACTAAAATTCCAAACAAGTTATATGCAAGTTAAGGAATATCGGCAAAAAGTATAAAAAGGGATTTATGGATATATTTAAAACAATAGAGCTAAAAAAAGAAACAAAAATAGGGAGGTGATAGAAGGGTTTAATTAATTAATTCCTATAAAAAAAAGTTTTAAAAATGGCAGATAGGCTTAAAAATTTAAAATAATTAATTTAGTGTGAACAAGCTTTCTGCAATTAAATATACGCTTAAATTTTAAATTTTGAGAGGTATTGAATATTGCTAAAAACCTACCTCTGGTTTGCTGACAAAGGGAAAAGCGAAATAAAAATACGCCTCCACCCTACTCTATTCAACTCTACCCTACTTGTAATTCATCAGTATTAAATATTTCAATTTTAAAAATTCAGGTATTACCTATTAATAAAAATGCCCCATCCAATAAAGGAAGGGGCATTTAAAGATTTTTAGTTGATGATAACTATTTGTTAACAGCTTTACCTAAATCAGAACCAGCTTTAAATTTAGCTACTTTTTTAGCAGCAATTTTAATAGCTTTTCCAGTTTGAGGGTTACGTCCTATTCTAGCTGCTCTTTTAGCAACAGAGAAAGATCCAAAACCTACTAATGCAACTCTATCACCTTTTTTAAGTGCTTTTGTTGTAGCGTTAACGAATGCTTCTAATGCTCTTGCAGCATCTGTTTTTGTTAATTTTGTTTCTGATGCAATAGCATCAACTAATTCTGCTTTGTTCATTTTTTAATTTTTAAAAGGGTTAAACATTTATTTATAGGACAAAACTATAAGATTTATCTTAAGTAATGTACGTTTAAACGTATATAAATGAGAAATTGTTTATAAATGCAGCATTTGTTGATAAATATTGCCTTTTTTTTTACAATAAGCTGTTTTTTTAGCTGAAAATAATACATTTTTTAAATTTTAAGGATATTTTACAAAGGTAAATCTTTCAATTTACGGTGATTAAAACGGTATCCGCATAACAAGCGGGCACTACCATATTTATAATTTAGTGTGAAATTCCCAACATCATTTACAGTATAATTATTTCCCATAAAGGAAAATGCAATAAAATATTTTTTTTGATTATACCCAATTGAAAATCGTGATTGAAGTGCTCCACCAATAGAAACTTTAGGTATTGTAGTTTCACTATCTAATTTGGTTGAATTATATTTTTGCAAAGATAAACCAGGCAACAAATAAATGTTGGCAAACCAATATTTATTCCAAACATAAGTATATGTATATCCAAAGGAGAAGCCCCATTGTATATTTTGTGCAAAAACAAAATGAGCTGCTGGCGAAAAACGATTTTTTAATGAATCGGGGAAAATAACAGAGTCGGCATTGATAGAATATGCTGAAAAAAAAGTGCCAGCAATAAATGAACCTGCACTTTTTTTTTGACGTTGCGTAAAGTCATAAGGAGCAGAACTAGAAAAACGTTTATTATTAAAAAGATATGCAAATTCAAAGCCAAGGTTCACATTAATTATATCGGGTGGGTAATAATAAGCAACGGCCCCTGAAGTATCTCCAGAAATTTTTGATGGTGTTGTTGTATGAAATCCCTTATTAAATCTAATATAAAAATCGTAAATAAAACGTCTGCCATTAGCACTGGTAGAAAGTGAAAACTGCTGCGACTTACCAAATTTATCTTTTTCTTTATTTGCCCCCTTGGGAGCAAATTGAAATTCTACACCAAAACCTTTATAACTGAGACCAATCCCCAAATTAGTTTTGTCATTCGTACTATATTCCAAAGGAACTTTGGCGCTATCCGTGAGACTAAATATATTAAAACGGCCACCTAAAATAAGTTTCGTATTTAACATGGTTCTATACGTTTCGATACAAGTAGAATCTATTTTTGTAAATAACAAGGAGTCCTTATTATTTATAATTTCTACAGAAAATAATTTCCCAAAAAAAGTAAAAAATAAAATAATGAAAAATAAACGCATCAGTGTATAATATTTAAATTATCGAAAAAATAAGTATTCATAAGAAATAAAAATTATTTTTTGTTGTCAACAATTATAATCTTCTCGGCGATATAAAACAAATCAGTTGCTACTTTAAAATCAGCTATTTTCATATCTCTGATAATAATTTTTTGCCAATTAGTGGAGGGATAAATAAAATCAAATGCATCGTTTTTAAGAGTAATTTTTACAGGCATCTTAAAAAAAGGCACTTCATCTTCATTTACTTCTCCTATGTCAAAGCGATATGCTATTTTTAAATCCCAAGGGTCTTCTTCAATTTCCAGGATTAACTTAGGGATAATGGTGCTTTTTAAATACAAATCGAAAATATCAGAAAAATCAATGCCCGATTTATCACTTATATATTTTTCAATATCACGAGAATCTAGCGTATGATATTTAAAAGACGACTGAATATCTTTTAAAATTCCGAGAAATAATTTATCATTATCAATAATACTTCTGATGGTATGAATCAATAGAGCGCCCTTAGGATACATATCGCCAGATCCCTCATTATTTAAATTATATTTACCAATGAGAGGGGAGTCGTTTACAACTTTAAATTTTTCCGAATTAATATATAATAAATAAGCTTCGAAACCATATAAACATTCAATGTAAAGCGCTTCGGCATAGGTTCCAAATCCTTCATGGATCCACATATCCGCAATATCGTTTGTTGTAATGCTATTTCCCCACCATTCATGAGCCGCTTCATGAATAATAATATAATCAAATATATATCCAGTGCCCGACAAATCGCGACCTAAATACCCATCGGTATAATTATTTCCATAAGCAATACAGCTTTGATGTTCCATTCCAAGATAAGGAGTTTCTACTAATTTAAAACCATCACGTAAAAAAGGATATTCACCAAACAAATTATAAAAACAAGCTAACATAAGTTTTACCTGCTGGAATTGTAATATCGCTTTGTTATAATTATAGGGCAATACAAAATAATCTAATGTTAAGGTATCCTTAAAAGCAGTATTAAAATAGGTATCGCTGAAGGACTTGTAATTAGCAATATTTAAGGTTACATTATAATTATTAATGGGGTAGGAAACAAACCATTCAAATTTGGTCCAACCATCCGGCAAAATAGTTTTTTGTTTTAAGCGGCCATTGGACACATTCATTAAACCAGGCGGAACTGTAATGCGGATGAGCATTTCATTAGGCTCATCGCTTTGGTGATCCTTACAAGGCCACCATAAACTTGCGCCTGTTCCTTGACAAGAAACACCAACCCATGGCTTACCTTCCAAATCTTTTTTCCATGAAAAACCTCCATCCCAAGGTGCATTTTTTGCAGACAATGGGTTTCCCGAATAAAAAATTTTCAAGTAACGTACACTTTCTTTTTTAATAGTATCAGGGAATTCAACAAATACAGCATTAAACTCTCGAGTGAAATTCAATTTTCGAGCAAATTTTTCATTTGAAGAATTATGTAATTCAATTTTATCAATTTTCATATTGGCAAATAAATCTATTTGCAATTTTTGAAAATCATTAATAGCAAGAAATTTAATTGTATTACTTCCAGAAATAAATTTATTATCAATATCCACTTTAATATCTAAATCATAGAACAATACGTCATAACAAGAACGCATAGCAGAAAGAGCACCTCTTAAGGTATCTTCTTTCGCAAACTTTTTTCGGGAATTGAAATCCAGTTGAGAAAAGCAGATATTAAAAAGCAGAACAAATAAAATAATTAAACTGAATTTTGTTATTTTCATTTCTACACGCAATAAAGTAATAAAAATAAGTTATTTAAATACAAATTGTCCAAAGCAGAATTATGAAAATTAAGCAAAAAGCAATAGAAAAGAGTGTAATTATTAAAAAGAATTTAAAATAAAAGGATTTTGGTGTTTTAAAAATTACAGAGGGTCTCAGTTGCAATAAAAAATTATTTTGCTCAAAGCAGCACCATTGCCTAAAGCTTCTGCCTTTCTATAATCCATACAGGCTTGTTCCTTCTTCCCAATTAAAATTAACAATTCGGCTCTTGCCAATAATATTTTAAAAGAGTTGGGTGTTAATTCCAGAATTTTTGAATAGTCTTCAATTGCAGCTTTATAATCTTTAGTTGCAGCTCTTAAATTAGCTCTTTTTTCAATTAAATTAAAATTGCCTGGATTAATAATAATTGCTTTACTAAAATCAGAAAGTGCACCAGAAATATCATTTTTAGAAAGACGCGCGATGGCCCTTTGTTCAAAAGCATCATTAGCACGAGGATTAAGTTCTATTGCCTTATTATAATCTTTCAAGGCGTCTTCATATTTATTAAGAAAATCAAATGCATTACCACGAATAATGAAAGCTTCCCAGTAATCACTTTTAAGTTGAATGGCGCTGCTGCAATCATCAACAACAGCTTTATAATTGGGTATATCATATTCGGCAAGGGCCCTATGATAATATGCTTGAGCATTCAATGGATTAAGTTTAATAATCGTTGAAAAATCTTCGATAGCCTCAATATCTTTGCCCAATTCATCACGTAATACAGCTCTTAAAAAAAGAACATTTTCATCCCTTGGTTCTAAAGTTAAAGCTTTGTCATAATCACAGATTGAATTCTTAAGATTATTCAACAATTTGTATTCTGAAGCTCTATTAACATAGGCTGCGGCATTATCAGGATTAAGATAAATAAGTTCATTAAGAACTTCAATGGCTAATAGATGCTCAGACATTGTA
>CAMBDK010000177.1 GCA_945865315.1 Chitinophaga pinensis
TATAAAAGGACGTGCTTCAATGAGTATGACAACAGCATAAAAATAAATTTGAAAATAGGCTAATATTATCTGATTTAATAAATTTTCATTTTTTGTTTATCAATATTTTAAAAATAACATACTGTGCCAAAAGGGTTGTTTTATAAGACTAAGGATGAAATTGAATTAATAAGAGAAAGTTCTTTACTTGTTGGAAAAACATTAGCCGAGGTAGCTAAAATTATTAAACCTGGAATTACAACTTTATCATTAGATAAAATTGCTGAAGAGTTTATTAATGATAATAATGCTTTACCTGCTTTTAAAGGATACAGCGGCTTTCCAAATACATTGTGTATTTCTATAAATTCACATGTAGTGCACGGTATCCCTAGCAAGTATGTATTGAAAGATGGAGATATTGTTTCAGTGGACTGTGGAGTGGTTAAAAATGGATTTTTTGGCGATTCAGCATATACCTTCCCTGTAGGAGAGGTAAATCCGAAAGTCTTGAATCTTTTGAAAATAACAAAGGAGTCTCTTTATAAAGCTATTGAAATTGCGATTGTTGGTAATCGTTTAGGAGATATTGGTGAAGCGGTTCAGTCATATGCTGAAAAAAATCATTGTTCTGTTGTTAGAGAATTAGTAGGACATGGCATTGGTAGAAGCCTTCATGAAGCGCCTGAAGTACCTAATTATGGTAAAAAAGGATCAGGATTAAAGCTTCAGGAAGGTTTGGTAATTGCGATTGAACCAATGATTAATTTGGGTAAAAAAGAGATTATTCACGATGTGGATGGATGGACAATACGTACTGCAGATAATTTAGCTTCTGCACATTTTGAACATACTATTGCAATTGGTAAAAACAAAGCTGACATTTTATCTAGTTTTGAATTTATAGAAGAAGTATTAAGAAAGAAATTTGAAAATGCAATAATCTAAATTGGGTTTATTTTCAAATAAGAAAATTAATTATAAAATATGGCTAAACAATCGTCAATTGAACAAGACGGAATTATTTTAGAAGCATTGTCAAATGCAATGTTTCGTGTTGAGCTTGAAAATGGACATGTGATTACCGCGCATATTTCTGGGAAAATGCGAATGCATTATATTAAAATTTTAACAGGTGATAAAGTGAAAATTGAAATGTCGCCCTATGATTTAACAAAAGGTAGAATTACATATAGGTACAAATAAAAATAGATAGTTTATTTTAGAATTTGTGCTCTTTAAATACAAAGCTATTACTAAATTATCCAAAATCTTAAATAAAAATGAAAGTAAGAACATCAATTAAAAAAAGAAGCGTAGACTGCAAAATAGTTCGTAGAAATGGCGTTTTGTATGTTATTAACAAAAAAAATCCTAAGTTTAAGCAAAGACAAGGTTAGATTTATTTGAAAATGAGTATATTTGCGGTTCTAAATTTCAAATTCTCATATGTCAGATATTAAAATTATTAAATTTTCAAACTAAAATAAACAATGGCAAGAATTGCAGGTATTGATTTACCAAACAACAAGAGAGGCGAAATCGGCTTAACATACATTTTTGGAATAGGACGCAGCAGTGCTAAAAAAGTACTTACTGAAGCTGGAATTGATTGGAATACAAAAGTTCAAGATTGGAATGATGATCAGTTAACTGCTATTCGTACTATTCTTAATGAAAAATATAAATTAGAAGGCTCTTTGCGTTCTGAGGTTCAGTTGAACATAAAACGTTTAATGGACATAGGAGCATACAGAGGCATACGTCACCGTTTAGGTTTACCTGTGCGTGGTCAAACAACAAAAAATAATGCACGTACTAGAAAAGGTAAACGTAAGACAGTTGCAAACAAGAAAAAAGTAACGAAATAAAAAAATCAATTTGAATAATTGAGAGTCTGAAAATACTTTTTTTGTATCAATCAAATAATCAAATAATCAAATTGTCAAATTTAAAAAAATGGCAAAACAAAATCAAACTACAACCGCTGCAAAGGTGGTTGCAAAAAAAAGAGTTGTAAAAGTAGATGCAGTTGGCGAAGCCCATATTAATGCTACATTTAACAACATAATTATTTCATTAACCAACATTACTGGTCAAGTAATATCTTGGTCAAGTGCTGGTAAAATGGGTTTTCGTGGTTCGAAAAAGAACACACCTTATGCTGCTCAATTAGCAGCTCAAGATTGCGCTAAAGTAGCTCATACAGCAGGTTTAAGAAAAGTGAAAGTTTTTGTTAAAGGACCTGGTGCTGGTCGTGAATCAGCTATACGTACAATTTCTGGTGCAGGTATTGAAGTTACCGAAATCATGGATATTACACCTATTCCGCACAATGGTTGTCGTCCTCCAAAAAGAAGAAGAGTTTAATATAAATTATAAATTACTAACATTTAAGTTTATAGTTTTTTATTAAAAAATAAAATTTATTAAATTTATCATTCATAACAAAATAGTAAAATGGCAAGATACATAGGCCCCAAATCAAAAATTGCAAGAAAGTTTAAAGAACCAATATTTGGTCCAGATAAGGCATTAGAAAAAAAGAATTACCCTCCGGGAATGCATGGTTTATCCAAGAAGCGTTCTAAACAATCGGAATATGCTGTTCAGTTGCGTGAAAAACAAAAAGCAAAATATACTTACGGTATTTTAGAACGTCAGTTTGCTAAAATATATAGCATGGCTCAGTCTGCTCATGGTGTTACTGGTGAGGTATTATTGCAATTAATAGAGTCTCGTCTCGATAATGTTGTTTACCGTATGGGGATTTCTCCCACCCGCAGTGGAGCGCGTCAATTAGTTGGACATGGTCATATCACTGTTAATGGTAATGTAATTAATATTTCTTCTTATATTTTAAGACCAGGCGACACTGTTGGTGTACGTGAGCGTTCAAAAACATTAGAGGTTATCAGTACATATGTTTCTGCTGCAAATAATAGTTATCCTTGGATGGATTTTGATAAGACAAATATGACTGGTAAATTTATTGCTATTCCTGAAAGAATTCAAATACCTGAAAATATTAAAGAACAACTTATTGTCGAGTTGTACTCTCGCTAATCAGAAAATAAAAAATAGGCAATGGCGACATTTTTTAGAAAATTGTTAACAGCCTTTTTGAAATAGTTTAGCATAATTTTTATTAACGTTTTATAATTAACTAATAACTAAATAAACAACTCATGGCAATTTTAGCTTTTCAAAAACCGGATAAGGTTATAATGATAAACTCCAGTGAAACTGAAGGACAATTTGAATTTCGTCCATTAGAGCCTGGCTATGGTATTACTGTAGGTAATGCTTTAAGAAGAATTTTGTTGTCATCTCTTGAAGGTCATGCAATAACAACAATAAAAATAGAAGGTGCGGATCATGAATTTTCTACCATTAAAGGTGTTACAGAAGATGTAACTGAGATAATATTGAATTTAAAACAAGTTCGTTTTAAAAAGCAAATTGAAACCTTAGATTTCGAAAAAGTTACTGTAAACATCACAGGTAAAACACAACTTACTGCAGGTGATATTAGTAAATTTACTTCTGGGTTTCAAGTATTGAACTCCGATTTAGTAATTTGCAATATGGAGCCAACAGTGAAATTGAAATTAGAATTAACTATCGACAAAGGTCGTGGTTATGTTCCTGCCGAAGAAAACAAACCAGTAAATGCTAGTTTAGGATTAATTCCAATTGACTCAATTTATACTCCAATAAAAAATATTCAATATAGCATTGAAAATTTCCGTGTAGAGCAAAAAACTGATTATGAAAAACTAATCATCAATATTGTTACTGACGGTTCTATTCATCCTAAAGAAGCATTAAAAGAAGCTGCAAAAATTTTAATTCATCACTTTATGTTATTTTCTGATGAGCGTATCACTTTGGATACCGAAGAAAAAATGGCAACAGAGGAGTTTGATGAAACATCATTGCACATGCGTCAGCTTTTAAAAACAAAATTAGTGGATATGGATTTGTCGGTACGTGCTTTAAATTGTTTAAAAGCCGCTGATGTTGATACCTTAGCTAATTTAGTTTCATTTGCTAAACATGACTTATTAAAATTCCGTAATTTTGGTAAAAAATCATTAACAGAATTAGAAGATTTAGTAGCTAACAAAGGACTTACTTTTGGAATGAACCTAGCAAAATATAAATTAGAGAAAGAATAAAAAAAGTAGGAAGCAAATATTTATTAAGTAATTAATACTTCATAACCATTAGCCTAATACCCAATACTTAAAACAAAATGAGACACGGAGATAAAATAAATAATTTAGGCAGAAAATCAGCACATCGCAAGTCGATGCTTGCAAATATGGCAAGTTCTCTTATTCTGCACAAACGCATTAGTACTACAGTAGCTAAAGCAAAAGCATTAAGAACTTATGTTGAACCCCTTTTAACTAAGTCGAAAGATGATTCAACTCATTCAAGACGTACTGTATTCTCATACTTAAAGAGTAAAGAGGCAGTAGATATGTTGTTTAAAGATGTTGCAACTAAAATAGCTGATCGTCCAGGAGGTTATACCAGAATATTAAAAACTGGCGGTCGTTTGGGTGATAATGCCAATATGTGCTTTATAGAACTTGTTGATTTTAATGAAAATATGCTTGTTGTGAAAGCTCCAGTAAAAGCAGCAAGGCGCAGTACGAAAAAGAAAGCTGTCGTAAATGTTACTGATGTAGCAGCAGAAACGGCAGAATCAACGGAGGCTCCTGTTTCTGAACCTAAAGCAAAAAGGAAGAAAAAAGATACTCCCGCTGATGAAAATGCATCAGGTGAATAATTGATTTTTATTTTTATTTATAAACTAAAAAGGATAAAGTATTTTTGCTTTATCC
>CAMBDK010000178.1 GCA_945865315.1 Chitinophaga pinensis
ATCACAAATCACCAGTGCAACGGTATTTTCACCCTGTTTAAGTACAAGAGCCCTTGCGTACAATGAATCATTAGCTCCGGTACTTTCACCGCGATAATGTGGGTAACCGAAAGGGGGAGTTATATTTACTGTTGAAGCTCCTGCACGAATTCCAGAGGCTTGTGAAAAACCCTTTAAAGAAAAAAACAAAAGTATTATTTGAGAATAAAAAAAACTCCTAAACCATATATTTTGAATCATAGATCTTTGAAAAACGGTTTAGAATAATAAATGTCTTTAATACTAATGTTAAAATAATTCGAAAAATTGTATAAAAATATCCTGCATCATATCAAATCTGATCTGAATATAGAGTTAAACAAGTTATGTTATATTATTGAACTAATTTGATATGATGCAGGTTGATTTTTCATTTAAAAACTATTTTAATTATTCGAACTCAATTTAACATTGGTATTTGAATTAATACCCCGGATTTTGATCTGAAGGCTTAAGTGCCTCATTAAGGGAGAACTCAATCGCAGGGATTGGCCATAACAAGTGCTTTGCAGCAACATCACGGTCAATATAGGTTTTCATTACAGAATTAACTTGTCCGGACCGAACCAAATCAAACCATCTTTTTCCTTCAAACTGAAATTCATAGCCCTTTTCCTTTACAAGAAGATTAATAAAGCTAGTTTCATTATAATCAGCGAGTTTAAAATCAACAGGTGAAGCTACCATTGGATCATAACCGTATGCTCTGCGATGTACCATATTCAACTTTTCAATAGCATTTGCAGTCGGTGCCTTATTGACTCTTGCTTCTGCCTCAGCATAAATTAATAATATATCAGCATAGCGGTAAACTGGTAAATCAAAAGCCGCAATAGTAGCTGTAGGATTATTATATTTCTTTGGTGAAATTAAAGTTACACCTTTCTGTGGAAAAGCAATTTGACCAGCAACAAATCTATTCGCTGCTTTAGAATCCTCATACCAGTTGAATCGTTTACGTAAATCTTTATCATCCCATTCTGAAAAATATTTTGACTCTTTAAACCAGGTAAAAATTCCATATCCTGATGTCCCGAACCAAGAAGTAGTAATTTGCTGAGTAAACAAAATCAAACCACTAGGATTCTGAGTATTAAATTTAAGGTAAAATACCTCCTCTGGAGAAGATGCCCCTATCCCAAACAGTTTATTAAAGTCATCTGCTACAGTAACTTTTTCAAGTGAATATTTCTGTGTCTTTATTACCTCATCTGCTTTTTTACTAGCGTCTGAATACAATCCCATATATAGATATACATCAGCCAAAACAGCTTTTGCAATACGCTTAGATGGTTTCCCGAGCAATGGAGCATTGTCAGGAAGATTAGTTTCTGCATTTAAAAGATCACTCACAATTAACTTATATACATCATCTTTAGTGCTTTTTGCTACACCACTTGTTTTATCCATATTAAGATCCGTATATAGTGGCAATCCACCCCAGGATTTTACCAACTGGAAATAAATAAATGCACGCATGAATTTAGCTTCTCCAATGTATAAGCTCTTTGCAGCTGGCGTTAATTCTTTACCATTTGGAACATTTTTGATTACAAGATTTGCATTTCTTATACCTAAATAAAGGTTATCCCATATTGCAACAATATTATTAGCAGGCACAGCGTCCAGGCCTTGCATTGTTTTGTGCCCATCAAAATTGGTAGCACCAACTATTCCTGCACCCCACTCCGTTTGACATTCAATCGCTCCGATCATCCAACTTCCCAGCTGGCCTCTAATTGGGGCATAAATTGACGCAAGGGCTGCTTCAACCTGACCATTTGTATTATAGAAATCCTCCACAACTAAAGTTTTAGGATTTTCTGTTAATATATCTTTCTTACATGAAATGAAGAGAGAAAATATTAAAACCGTTATTATCACATTTATCTTTTTCATTTTTACACTTTTTCAGATCTGGTTTCTATTAAAAATTAATTCTCAATCCGCCGGTAATCGACTTGGTGTTTGGATAACTAGCATAATCAATTCCTTGATCTAATGAATTTCCACCGCCGCGAGTATTTACGTCGGGATCTAACCAGGAATATTTAGTTAGTGTAATTAAATTTTGGCCACTAAAATAAATTGAGGCGTTCCTCAGTCCAAAACCTTTAAACTTTGGTAAGGTATAAGCTAATTCTATATTTCGAAGTCTTAAGTATGAACCGTTCTCAACGTATCTATCTGAGAATAACAATGGATTAGCTGCATTTGCCGGAAGTGGTGCAGGATACTTTGCATTGGTATTTTGAGGAGTCCAATAATTCCCCACAACATCTTTCAACTTATTTGTTCCATTAGTATTATCGATATTGTATGCAACGGCACTCATATTTATAACACTATTACCTTGTGAACCTACTGTAAACAATGACAATGAGAAGTTCTTATAAGTCATGTTAGAGTTTATACCATAAATAAACTTAGCATTCGGATCTCCGATTTGAACCTTATCCTTCGTATCGATTTTACCATCGGCATTTTGATCCACGTAGTTTATAAACCCATTTGATTTATATCCGTTTTCCTTATATCCGTATATAATCCCCAGGGGCTGGCCTTCCCTATAAGTGTTACCATAATCAGTAAATCTGATCATTTGTAAAAGTCCAGCTAGTATATCTACACCTCCGTAAAGTTTGATAACCTTTGAGCGATTAAAGGTGATGTTTCCATCCAAGTCCCACCTAAAATTATTTGATTTAAAAATAGTAGCACCTGCTCCAAACTCGAATCCCTTATTTCCTATTAATCCAATATTTCTAAGTGAATTCTGGTATCCTGAAGAACGCGGAAGCTGTACCAAGTTTAAAAGGTCACTAGTTTTCTTTGAATAATAATCTGCAGAAAATGTGAAACGATCATTCAATATTGCTACTTCAATTCCAATATTAGTCTGCTCTGTTGTTTCCCATTTCAAATCCGCAGCCAATCTGGATGATGGGGACATGGTGGTATACAATCCTGTTCCAAAAACAGTAGAACCCGCACTTAATTGATTTAACGTAGAGTATGGAGCAATGGCTTGGCTTCCTGCTCTTCCCCAACTTGCTTTAAGCTTTAAATCACTTATTATGGTTTTATCGAAATCAATAAATTTTTCTTGAGATATTCTCCATGCAACAGCTGCGGAAGGGAAGTATCCCCATTTATTACCTTCTGAATAAACAGAGGATCCATCAGCACGATAACTAACAGTAAACAAGTAACGATTATCATATCCATAATTCACTCTTCCAAGTCCTGACAATAAAGTTGCTTCAGTCAATGATGAATTAGGAATTCCAGGAAGCCCGGCAGCAGCTAAAGACCATGACTCAGTTACGTCAGTTAGGAAGTTTCTACCTCCTGCGGATACACTTGTATTTTTAAAACTCTGATATGTTCCTCCAGCTATGGCAGAAACAGAATGTTTTCCATTAAAAGTTTTATTATAGCTTAAAATATTCTCATTCAGAAGGCTAGTATATTCTGTTGAAACCAGTGATCCAACTCCATCTTTTACATTTTGAAATTTTTTAGTCTGATAAGAGTCAACTAGGCCATTTCTACTTTCAATACCGCCTGAAACTTTCAAACTTAAACCTTCTAAAATTTTATAAGTAAATGCACCGTTTGCGAGTACATTGTTCTGTTTTAGAATATTTTTAGTTTCATTAATAAAGTTTAACGGATTCCAAAGAGCCTCTGATACTCTCGGATCTAATAATACTGGCTCAGCAAGAGTGCCATCTGAATTATAAACAGGGAGGTAAGACGGTATTCCGTATGCTCTTCCTATAAGTGAAGTACCGAATCGCCCTTGTTCAGATGATTGTCTTGCACTATTATTTTTCGATAGAGCTAAAGTAAGATCAACGGTAAATTTCTTATTGATTTCGTGATTCAGGCTAGTATTTAGAGATTGACGTTTGTAATCACTATTCTTTATAATTCCCTGTTGCTCAAATATACCGCCTGTCAATGAAAACTGTGTTTTTCTATCGCCACCACTTATGACCAGTGTATGGTTTTGTATGGGAGCAGCTCTAAAAACAACATCCTGCCAGTTTGTGCCCTCACCCATTGCAGCAAACTCGCTCAATCTTGTTGCTGAAAATATTGGAGCAACTCCCTGGGCAGTTTGTATATAATTGAAATACTCAGCATACTCTAATGGATTCATCATCTCCATTTTTCTGATTAGTTGCTGAGACCCGAGACTGCTATCAAAGCTTACCCTAGTTTCTCCAGCCTTTCCTTTTTTGGTAGTTATTAAAACAACCCCATTTGATGCACGCGAACCGTAAATAGCAACTGCTGAAGCATCCTTCAAAATTTCTATACTTTCAATACTGGCATTGTTTATACTTAAAGCATCATTTACAGGAAATCCATCTATTACATATAGAGGCTCATTATTCCCTACTATTGAATTTGTACCTCTAATTCTGATACTTACGGGAGCCCCAGGGGAACCATTATTCGCCTTAACCTGTACTCCTGCAGCTCTTCCTGACAAAGCCTGCATTAGGTTTGCCGACGGAACTGCATTAATATCTTTACTGGAAACAGAGGATATAGAACCCGTAATATCAGATTTTTTAACTATTCCATAACCTATTACGACTACTTCATCCAAAATTGCAGCATCTTCCTGCATACTTACATTGATGGCAGTCCTGTTATTTACAGGAATCTCTTGCGATAAATATCCTATATAGGTAAAAACCAATGTCTTGTTACCATCTGGAATATTTAGTGAATACTGACCATTCACATCTGTGCTGACCCC
>CAMBDK010000179.1 GCA_945865315.1 Chitinophaga pinensis
TACGTTGTGAAAATGTTACTCTGGGAATTAACAAACCTTTATTAAAATTAGGGGCTGCATCAATATCCAAAATAGCAGCGGTATTAGGAGATAATCCTGATACATTAATACCTACATTTTGTGCAAAACCAAATTGAATTTGCAAAAAACAAAGAAAAAATATAGAGACTACCGATAAAGACTTCATGTTATGAAAAATTTAAAAGCTAATGCTATAATATTGTTAAAAATTATTAATTTGAAAGGAAATAAATGTTGAGGGTAATTATTAGTAATAAATAGCTATGGATATATCACAAGTGCTATTAATATTTACGTCAATATCGCCTCAATACATTGAAATTAAAACTTTTTCAAATTAATTTTTAAAAATTAATAATTTTTCTTTAAAGGTAGTCTTTTATTGTTTCATAATCAAATTTTGTCGTTAAAATAATATCTTTTATCCTAGAAGTGTCGGAAATTTAATTTATTAAGTAGCGCTATTTGAAATGAATTTTTCAAATTAACTATTTTTAGAGGGAAGGATAATTACATTCAAAGCTTTATAAACAGTAGTGTTCTAAATAATACAATTAATTATATCGTATTATAAGAAAACCAATTGATTAATTATATATTGGATTAAAATAATATTTATGCTTATATTTTTCCTATTTGTGGGTAAAAAGTTGGAAATATATTATTTCAAATTGCTATAATTATCAAAGCTTTAAAATTAATAGGCTATAATTGTTCCTAACCAGCGTTCTGTTTCTTCTATGGTAATTCCTTTGCGGTAAGCATAATTTTCTACTTGATCCTTGTTGATTTTGCCAACACCAAAGTAATGGGAAGCAGGATGAGCAAAATACAAGCCACTGACTGCCGCAGTTGGAATCATGGCCATACTTTCGGTGAGGGAGATGCCTGTATTATTTTCGACGTCTAATAATTTCCATATGCTTGGTTTTTCTGTATGGTCAGGTTGTGCTGGATAACCAGGTGCTGGCCTAATACCAGAATACTCTTCTTTTAAAAGTTCATTACAGCTTAATGTTTCTTGTTTTGCATATCCCCAAATTTCAGTACGAATTTTTTTGTGCATCACTTCTGCAAGGGCTTCAGCAAGCCTGTCGGCCAATGCTTTTAGCATAATAGCAGAATAATCGTCATGGTCTTTTTCAAAATGCAAAACTTTTTGATCAATACCAAATCCAGTAGAAACGGCAAAAGCGCCAATATAGTCATTGGGAATATGTTGGCCGGAATTTTTCGGGGCAATAAAATCTGCCAAAGCAATATTATACTGTCCTGCCGGTTTTTTTGTTTGCTGACGTATGGTGTGGAAAACACATTTAACAGTTTTTTGATCGACATCATAAACTTCAATATCGTCATGGTTGCTTGAATTTGCCGGATAAATACCTATTACAGCATTTGCTTTTAGCCATTTTTCATCAATAATTTGTTGCAGCATTTTTTGAGCATCGTCAAACAATTTTCTAGCTTCTGCACCACGGATAGGGTCTTTTAATATTTTAGGGTAAGCGCCCTTCATTTCCCAAGCGATAAAAAAGGGAGTCCAATCAATATAATCAACAAGTTCAGTTAAAGGGAAATCAATAAAAGTTTTGTTACCAATAAATTCAGGTTTAGCAATAATAGTATTCTTCCAATCAATAAAAAATTTATTGGCCCTAGCTTCATCAATTGTAATAAATTTATTTTGTGATTGTGCATTTTTATTTTGTTCTCGCACACGGTCATAATCTTTATTTATAGTATTTAAAAAAGCAGCACGTAAATCTTCTGAAATTAAGCTGCTAGCAACAGGTACAGACTTGCTAGCATCATTAACATGGATAACAGGACCTGAATAATGCAGTGCTATTTTCACTGCAGTATGAACTTTTGAAGTGGTTGCGCCACCAATTAATAAAGGGATTTTAAAATTTAATCGTTCCATTTCTTTTGCAACATGAACCATTTCATCCAATGAGGGAGTAATTAATCCACTTAATCCAATAATATCAACATTGTGTTTTATTGCTTCTTCCAAAATTTTATCAGCAGGAACCATCACTCCCAAATCAATTATTTCGTAATTATTACAAGATAAAACAACGCCAACAATATTTTTCCCAATATCATGAACATCACCCTTTACAGTAGCCATTAATATTTTCCCTGCATTCATTCTGCCATTGCTAACGATACCAGTTTTCGCATTTTTTATTTTTTCAAGTTGTAAAAAAGGTTCTAAAAAAGCGACAGCTTTTTTCATTACACGAGCGCTTTTAACCACTTGTGGTAAAAACATTTTACCACTTCCAAACAAATCACCTACCACATTCATGCCATCCATTAATGGACCTTCAATAACGTGAAGTGGTTGTCCCAATTTAATCCTAGCCTCTTCTGTATCTGCATCAATATATTCAACAAAACCTTTTACCAGGGCATGGCTAAGCCGTTCTTCAACTGTTCCGTTTCGCCAGGCTTGCTCTTTTTCTATTTTTTCTATTGTAATTCCTTTAAGAGATTCGGCATGTTCAACTAATTTTTCAGTTGCATCATCATTTCTATTTAGTAAAACATCTTCGACAAGCTCCAATAATTTTTTATCAATATCATCATATACCTGCAATTGGTTTGGGTTTACAATGCCCATATCCATTCCAGCTTTTACAGCATGAAAAAGAAAAGAGCTATGAATTGCTTCACGAACAATGTCATTGCCGCGAAAAGAAAACGAAACATTACTTACGCCACCACTAACTTTCGCAAAGGGTAAATTATTCTTAATCCATTTGGTAGCGTTGAAAAAATCGAGTGCATTTAACCGGTGCTCCTCCATTCCTGTTGCAACAGGGAAAATATTAGGGTCAAAAATAATATCTTGCGGAGGAAATCCAACTTTGTCGACCAAAATATCGTAAGCGCGTTTACAAATTTCTTTTCTGCGTTTAAAAGTATCCGCTTGTCCAGTTTCATCAAAAGCCATTACTATTAAGGCAGCACCATACTGTTTTACTTTATGTGCGCATGCAATAAATTTTTCTTCCCCTTCTTTTAAAGAAATTGAATTTACAATAGCTTTCCCTTGCACACATTTTAAACCAGCTTCAATTACGCTCCACTTGGAAGAGTCAATCATTATAGGGACACGAGAAATATCGGGTTCAGCGGCAATCAGATTTAAAAATTTTGTCATAGCCGCTTCACCATCCAGCATTCCTTCATCCATATTAATATCAATTACCTGGGCACCACCATCTACCTGATCTTTAGCAATAGAAAGTGCTTCTTCATACTTTTCTTCCTTAATTAAGCGGAGGAATTTTTTGGATCCGGTAACATTAGTACGTTCACCTATGTTTATAAAATTGCTTTCAGGAGCTAATGTAAAAGGCTCTAAACCGCTAAGGTGCATCAATGTATCGGGCAGCGGTTTTTTACGCGGGGGCGTTTTTTTTGCTAATTCTGCAATTCTTTTAATATGTTCGGGAGTTGTTCCGCAGCAGCCACCAACAATATTAATAAAACCTGCTTGTAAAAAATCTTCTATCTGATGTCCCATAGTATGTGCATCCTCATCATATTCTCCAAACTGATTTGGTAAGCCGGCATTGGGGTATGCACTCACATAAAAAGGAGCTTTTACAGAAAGTTCTTCAAGGTATGGACGCATGTCCTTAGCTCCCAATGCGCAATTGAGGCCGACGCTTAAAAGATCAACATGAGAAACAGAATTTAAAAATGCTTCGGTAGTTTGTCCTGAAAGTGTTCTTCCACTGGAGTCGGTAATAGTTCCTGAAATCATAATGGGCAGTTTACGATTTATTTTTTCGCAATAATTTTGAATGGCGAATAGAGCAGCTTTGGCGTTGAGGGTATCAAAAATAGTTTCAATTAATAATACATCAACACCACCATCTATCAATCCTTTTAGCTGTTGGGTGTATGCAATAACCATTTCATCAAAGGTAACAGCACGGTAAGCAGGATCATTTACATTAGGCGATAATGAAAGAGTTCGATTAGTTGGTCCAATGGCTCCTGCGACAAATGCCCCCTTTCTGATTTCTCCATCAGGGAGTGCGGCGGTATTTTTAAAATACTCATCAATAGCTTGTCTTGCAATTTTTGCTGATTCGTAATTTAATTCATAAGCTAAATCTTGCATATCATAGTCGGCCATTCCTATCGAAGTGCTGCTGAAAGTGTTTGTTTCAATAATATCAGCCCCAACTTTCAAATATTCATTGTGAATAGCCTTTATAATATGTGGTTGTGTAATAGAAAGCAAATCGTTATTTCCTTTCAAATCCTTATGAAATTCGGCAAAACGTTTACCACGAAAATCTTTTTCTTCTAGCTGATATTGTTGTATCATGGTTCCCATTGCACCATCTATTACCAATATCCTTTTTTCTAACTCTTCTCTAATGTCATAAGACTCTTTATTTTGAAAATTATTAGCAATGGGCAAATTATTATTTTTATTGAGATTAGTCATATATATAAATTTCGTAATATTATTTTAAATTTCTGAAATATTAACTTTATAAAGGAAGGTAAAAAAAGTCACGATTGAAATTTTAAACGGTAAATTTTAATAATTAAATCTCAATTAGTTAAACAAAAATCCTCTGACTTTTTAAG
>CAMBDK010000180.1 GCA_945865315.1 Chitinophaga pinensis
AAAACAAATGCTTATGCTAATTTTTAAAATGATACATCGAAGGCTCATCAATGACTTTTCCTGTTACGTTATTAATCAAATAATTCTCTGTTTCACATTGTGCCTGGCCATTGCATCGCGTTAATCGATCTACTGTTAATGAAATAGCCTTAAGAATCCCAAATTCTTTAATTGAACCTACTCCAAAATTAGAACAACTCATATCAAATTCACATACCGCTGAAATTTGTTCCGAAATAATTTTTTGATAGAGAAACAATGATAAAAACGAAATTGCTTTAATTGGATTAATCACTTTTTGAAATTTAATTTTCTTTTGTGAAGTTTTTTCTAATGCCAGGTGTTTTTTTATAAGATCGAAATCGCTATTAATTTGTGCGTTTGATGAAAGAGAAAAAAACAGAAAAATTAAAGAAAAAGAAATGATTTTAAAATAAAATAACATTTGAAAAAAAAATTAAAAGGGAACACAAATTTTAAATCCACAAAGTAATTGGGGGAACTGCAACTGTTTTTTAGTTGAAACATAGTCTGTTCCTCCTGTTGTTGCATTATGAACACCTGCATAATAATTAACAGTAGCATTGCGCATTCCTGCACCCACGTAAAAGTCACCTAATAAATCCAAATACCAGAAACTTTCGTATTGATAACCAAATCGTAGCTGTAAGTCTACTAAATTATATCCCGGTTTAAAAGAGAAGATTGTATTTGTAAATTGGTAACTCGAATATAGATCTGTAGCAGTAGTTAATGTATACCTTCTATAACTAAACATTGGCGAAAAGTAAATTCCTTCAAAGCTGTCAAAATCTTTAGGGTAAAAACGAACGCCTCCTTCTATACAAAAATTGTATTTCGCTTTATAACTAGAAATATTAAAATAAGAATCGTGCGTAGCTTCGAAAATTAAATCCCTATATGTTAATCCTAAACCAATTTCCGCTGAAAGTTTTTTTTTAAGTTGAAACTCATAATTAATTAAAAAAACCCCTCGTATAAGCGCGAAATAATTCCATTTCAAACAATGCAAATCTTGTTGTCTTGGTATATCAGCTCTAGTAGGTTTATTGTCCTCCGGTTTAAAAATTGTAATTTTAGTTGACCCATTCTCCTGCGAAATAACTGGGATTACAATAATAATGAAGCTAACAAAAATGAAGAAAAATTTTTTCATCATAATTAATTTTTTAGTATACTTTTGCTGTAAATGTAATTTATATTTATTCAAAACTATGAAAAATAAAATAATTATCGCTCTTCTTGTAATTTTAATTAACGCAGCGTGTCAATCACAAGAAGTTAAGGTTTTTTGGGGGAAGGAAAACCCCCTAACTCTAAAAGGCATACCGGCACTATTAACCAGAAGAGGTGATAATTTATTAGGCTATATGTCCGGTTTTAAAAGAGGATTAAATATAGTAAAGTACTCCTTTAATGATTTGCAGGTAAAAAATGAATATCCTCTTATTGGACAATCTAATGGTAAAAATAATATTATTGATAACGATTATACTTTCAATAATTTTATTGTTCTTACAAACAAAACATATGTTGGCGTATCTATGTATAATAGAAAAACCGACTTAAATTCATTCTACGCGCAAGAAATTAGTGATGAGGGGAAATTAACAGGGGAGATGAAAAAACTTTCAGAAATATCCTCTAAAAGCAGAATAAATGCAGGGGCTTTTGAAGTTATTGAATCTGAAGATTCTAGTAAGATATTAATGGTAAATAATCCACCTTTTGAAAAATATGGAAATGAAAAATTTGGTTTTAAAATATTTGATGAACAATTAAATGAAATAAATAATTTAGAAGTCGCACTTCCTTATAAAGATAAGTTTTTTTCTGTTAAAGACTATATACTCTCAAAAGACGGTAATATTTATATGTTATCCTCAGTTGAACTTGAAAAGAAAGCCAAAGAAAAAGGTGAGGCCGGTTACTACTATGAAATTGTCGCTATTAGCCCTGCTAATCAAGGACAGGTGACTGAATATAAAATTTCGCTACCAAAAAAATACATTACAGATGTTTCTTACAAAGAGGATGGGAAATATTTAATTTGTGCAGGCTTTTATAATAATATTGAAGTAAAAGGCTGGTCGCGCGATGAAATTAATGGCATATTTTATCTTAGAATAAATAAAGAAACAAAAGAAATTGAATCAAAAGGAATCAAAGAATTAGATAAAAGCTTTATTGCTGAACTAACCAGCGACAGAAAAGCGAACAAAGGAAGGGGTATTTCTTCAAATTTTAAATTGGAAAATTTTATTCAAAAAGATGACGGAGGAGCTATCCTTATAGCAGAAAATTCATACAATTATACAGTCCAGCGTTGTAATACCGACCCAAAAACAGGATCAACAACTTGTCGCACAGATTATCATTATGTGCGTAATAATATTATTGCTATTAATATTAATTCAGACGGTTCTATTAAGTGGTATACCAATATACCTAAATATCAGCATACTATTAATGATGGCGGCGTTTATAGCTCCTATATGTTATCTACAGCTAAGGATAAAATATATTTTATTTATAATGACAATCCTAAAAATTTGGATCCTACAAAAGTGGCATCTGTCAAAGACATTCGCCCGATGGGTAGAGCTGAAAAATCAACAGCAGCATTGATTAGCCTTTCAGAAGATGGCACATTCAATAAAAAAGCCATGTTTAGCAACAAAGAAAATAAAGTGACCCTTCTGCCCAAATACTATAAAAAAGTGGGAGGCGGCCAACTAATAGTTCCTGCAATCAACCGTGGAATTTATTGCTGCCTCATTCCTTTAAAAGCTGGTAAATACCGTTTGGCAAGATTTGAATTCAAATAAATAAGATAGTTTCAAATTGAAAATTTCTGACCTATATTGTTTTAAACAGGTATTATTTACAGCTTTTTTACTATATCACTTGTAATTTCTGCTTGTAATGTAATAGATTGTCTGCGAATAGATTCATCGTGAATCAATTCGTAAATTGCCGTTACAAAACTCTTTGGAAGTCCTAGCTGATAGCCGTTTTCAATACTTGTTTCAATTAGTTTCTTCCAGTGCAATACTTGTAAAACAGTAATATTATTAGCTCGTTTATATTCACCAATATTAGTAGAAATGGCCATGCGTTTAGCCAGCAATTCCAATAAATCATTGTCTAATTTAAAAATATTCGCACGCAATTCATCTAGTTTTGTTTGTAAATGAATATCGGTAATAGAAGCCGACTTAATTTTTAAATTACTTAGGATATTATTTAATTCAAATGGTTTTATTTGTTGTTGCGCATCACTCAATGCTGTGGATGGATCTATGTGAGTTTCAATCATTAATCCATCCATATCCAAATCCATCGCTTTTTGTGCAATATATGTTATGAGTCCAGGAGTTCCAGCAATATGAGAGGGATCGCAAATTATAGGTAATTCGGAGCAAGCCGTTTTTAGTTCAATAGGCAATTCCCATTTAGGAGAGTTTCTGAAAGGCCCATTATCATAGGATTGAAATCCGCGATGTATGGCTGCAATTTTTGTTATACCCGCGTTATTAATGCGTTCCAAAGCTCCTGCCCACAATTGCATGTCGGGATAAATAGGGTTTTTTACAAATACAGGTATGTCAACGCCTTTTAAAGCATTTGCTATTTCTTGAACTGAAAATGGATTCACCGTTGTGCGGGCGCCTACCCATAATATGTCAATACCATTTTCCAAACATTTTTCTACATGGTCTGCATTTGCTACCTCTGTTGCAGTTAGTAATCCTGTTTCTTTTTTTACAGTATGCATCCATTTTAAACCAATGTCACCAATACCTTCAAAATTATTTGGACGTGTTCTTGGTTTCCAAATGCCGGCCCTGAATATACAATTAGGGTTATTGACCGCAATTTGTTTTGCCGTATTTAATAATTGGTCTTCGCTTTCTGCGCTACAAGGCCCTGCAATTATTAAAGGTTTGGCATAATTTGGAAACCAGTTTTTAATTGGAGTAATGTCTAGTTTTAAATTCAATGATTTATATATTTTATGGTGTTTATTATTATTGAAAATTTATTATTTTAAATATAAATAATATTCTACAAATTTATTAATAAATAATGGCATTGTATATTTTACTTTGTATTTATTAAGATGTTGTTTAAAACCAATTTTCATTAAATTTTATTAAAATAATTCAGAAATGGTTTTTTAGTATAGCTCTTTAAGTATCAATTAATTTGTTGTTATATGGTTTTTTATTTAATAAAAAATTTTTTTTGAGAGTTTTTTATCAAACAAAACACTTTCCATCCCCACGATATGTTTTGGCTTCTCCAATAATTTCTCCATTTGAAACAAAAAATAAGGAATTAAAATGTTCGCATAGTTCACCGGCTTTTGCGTGACGAAAAAATATAGGGTTTCCTAACGATAGCTTTTCCTCGCCTTTGTATATAACAGGTGTTTGCACTTCTCCTGCACCTTCATTTTTTATTAATTTGGC
>CAMBDK010000181.1 GCA_945865315.1 Chitinophaga pinensis
GGTAAAAATATCTTGTCCTTAAATTTTTAAAAAAAATCAACTTTTAAGAACGATACCATTTCCGTAAGGTGCTATAATGTAATAAAAAAAACAATAAATTTACTTTTTACAAATGATAAATCACTGGGAGGATACTATTAAAAATTGGAAATTTTTTTTTGCACCGAGGCCATTTTTCTAATTAAAATTAGGCCCCGTCTTATTGGCTCCCATAAGGTATATAATTTCTAATAAATTTGCATCCTAAGCGAAAAAAAACTAAATTTGCATTCGATTTTAATTTAAAAACAAAACAAATGGAAAAAGTATTCGTGGAAAAAACAGAAAAATACAAAGTAAAAGATATTACGCTAGCTGGCTGGGGGCGTAAAGAAATTAAATTGGCAGAACTAGAAATGCCAGGATTAATGGCCCTTCGTGCAGAATTTGGAGCATCGAAACCTTTAAAAGACGCACGTATTGCTGGTTGTTTACACATGACAATTCAAACTGCTGTTTTGATAGAAACATTAATTGAATTAGGTGCTGAAGTTACCTGGTCATCTTGTAACATTTTTTCTACTCAAGACCATGCTGCCGCAGCTATCGCTGCCGCCGGTGTTTCGGTTTATGCATGGAAAGGTATGAATGAACAAGAATTTGATTGGTGTATAGAGCAAACATTATTTTTTGGTGAAGATAGAAAACCATTAAATATGATTTTAGATGATGGTGGAGATTTAACAAATATGGTATTCGATAAATACCCCGAATTAATTAAAGGAATAAAAGGACTTTCAGAAGAAACTACAACAGGAGTTCTTCGCCTTTATGATCGCATGAAAAATGGAACATTACATGTACCTGCAATCAATGTGAATGATTCTGTAACTAAATCAAAATTTGATAATAAATATGGTTGTCGCGAATCCTTAGTGGATGCTATCAGAAGAGCTACCGATATTATGTTAGCAGGTAAAGTTGCTGTAGTTGCTGGTTTTGGAGATGTAGGAAAAGGCTCGGCAGAATCATTAAGCTCACAAGGTGTTCGTGTAATAGTTACAGAAATTGACCCTATTTGTGCATTACAAGCTGCAATGGAAGGTTATCAGGTTATGAAAATGGATAAAGCTATTTTAGAAGCTGATATCATTGTAACTGCTACAGGTAATAAAAATATTATCCACCAAGGTCATTTTAGAGCGATGAAACACAATGCTATCGTTTGTAACATTGGTCATTTCGATAATGAAATTGACATGGCTTGGTTAAACAAAAACTATGGAGCTACTAAAGATGTTATTAAACCACAAGTAGATAAATACACAATAGATAACAAGGATATTATTGTACTTGCCGAAGGACGTTTGGTAAACTTAGGTTGCGCTACTGGTCACCCATCCTTTGTAATGAGCAATTCCTTTACTAACCAAACACTTGCGCAATTAGAACTTTGGTTAAATACCGATAAATATGAAAACAAAGTTTATACCTTACCGAAGCAATTAGATGAGAAAGTTGCTCGTCTGCACCTTGGTAAAATCAATTGCGAGTTAGATGTTTTAACTACTGAACAAGCTGCTTATATTGGCGTTTCTGTTGATGGTCCATTTAAATCAGATACTTACAGATATTAATAGTTAATACACGTGTTATAATATAAAAAAGCTCCAGAAAATTTTCTGGAGCTTTTTTTTTGATTTTTATCCACCCTTTTTAATCTCATCAACTTCTTTAAACAATAGGCATTATATAAGTTATACCATTTGTAAATATATATTAGTCCATTTTTATTAAGCCGCCCCTCTTTCGCGACTTCGCTCAAAAAGACTTCCCGGATGGTCATTTCAAGCGAAGTTGAGATAGTGTCTTGGGTCTTAGATTGGACAATTATGAAACTATAATTGGCATTAAATCGTAATTTAAATCAGCCGCAACGCCCAACAAGGTTAAAATTAAAGAGTGTAAGGTTATTTTGAGCTTTTCGAAAAAATGGTGGGTGTGTTTTCGCTGTAAAGATTACAATGTAGTTTAAATAGATAAAATCTAATATTATAACAATTTCACTTATTAGTGTGGCCCTTTTACACACATATACTTGGGGCGCAAAGGCCCGTTTTGAGTCTGCTGTTAAACTTTCTCCCAAAGCCCTCTCCTACCCCTTTGCTTATTGTTTTCGGCAATACAGCACTCGCAAACGGCAAATTACAGGCGTACACCAATTACCAGAATATCGTCCAATTGCTCTGTCCCAGCTTTCCATTTTTCTATAAAGTCGCCTAAATACTGCTCCTGTTCCTTCATTGATTTATCTTGAATATTGAGCAATATTTCTTTGAACTTTTTCGTCATTAATTTTTTCCCATCGTGACCACTAAATTGGTCTGCAAAACCATCTGTGCAAATATAGATTGTGTCGCCTGTTAATAATTTTATTTCATGTGAAGCGAAATGTTGATTATCCTTTGTTAAGCCTCCAATAGCTGTTTTGGTTGCTTTTGTTTCTTCTACTTCGGCGGTTCCCTTACGAATAATCCATAGCGGCCGGTTTGCACCAGCGTATTTTACTATGCGATTTTCTGTGTTTATGGAGCAAAGAGCAATGTCCATGCCGTCTCTTGTAGAATTATCATTGTCGGTTTGTTTTAGAGCGGTCTTGATTCCTATATTTAACAATGATAAAATTTCAGATAAGTCGGAACTTTGAGAAACCGCATCATTTAATTTCCCTGCACCAATCATGCTCATAAATGCCCCAGGCACACCGTGACCAGTACAGTCGGCAGCAGCAATAAAATTAGATTGATTGTTTTTATGAAAGAAATAAAAGTCGCCGCTTACAATATCTTTTGGTTTAAAAAGCACAAAACTTTGTGGGAGAGCAGCCCATATATCACTAACATGTGGTAGCATAGCATGTTGTATACGTTTTGCATAATTGATGCTGTCTGTGATGTCCTTGTTTTTTTCTTCAATGATGTGTTTTGATTTTTCAACTTCTTGCTTCTGTTGTGTGATGATAATATTAGCTTTCTTTTTTTGATTATATCCTCTTAAAACAAATAGGGAAAGCAAAGCTACTAAAGCAAAGCCAATAATAAAATAATTACGTTGTTGTTCTTTTTGTGTTAATTCTTCATTTGCAATTATATCTTTTTTGTTTTGCTCTGCTTGGGTTGCGGCTTCTTTCTTTTCAAAATCATAAGTCATTTGGGTTTGTACTATTTTTTTACGGGTAGTTTCATTATCAATGCTATCCCGGTAAAGGATATAAAGTTTGTGGTTTTCATAAGCTCCTTTGTAATTATGATTTGCACTATCTAATTCCGTTAACAAAGAGTAAGTGTCTTTCAAATATAATTTGCTTCCCATAGATTTTGATAATTCTTTTGCTTTTAAAAAACAATCTTTTGCTTCTTTGTACTTTTTTTGATTTAAATAAACTTGCCCGGTTAATAAATAAAAACGGACTTTATCTTCATGTATACCAAGTTCTTCTATAATAGTAAAAGATTTAAAATAATTTTTTAATGCTTCCGGATAATTACCTAACCCATTATAAACCATTCCGATATTCTGGTATGAAGCGGAAATTTTTTTTTGATTCCCTAAAACTTCATCTATTTTCAAAGAAGCAAAATAATTTTTGAGTGCTTCGGGATAGTTACGTTTTCTGTTATAAATATTTCCTATATTTTTATAAGAATTTGCAATGCCATTTTTATCTCCGAATTTTTCTTTTATTTTTAAAGAAGCGAAGTGAAATTTTAATGCTTCATCGTAGTTACCCTGATGTGTATAAACCATACCTATATCATTATAAGATTTACCAATCCCATCTAGGTATCCAATCTCTTCACTTAATTTCAAACAAGCAAAATGATTTTTTAATGCTTCGGGGTAATTGCATTTATTAAAATAGATTAATCCGATCATCTTAAGGGAAAACACTTGACATTTTTGTATTTTTCTTTTAATAGTTGAATTTGCGGTTATTTTAAGTATATCATTGCTAAGTTGCAAGGCATAATTAGAATAAAATAGCGCATCGTCATAAGAACCTATGTTAATATATTCTGATGAAAGTTTATTTAAATGTAACAGTTTATTGGCATCTGCCTTGTCTAATTTTATAATTACAAGAAGGGAATCTATTATATTTTGTTGCGCAATCAAATTCAATTGGCAATGATAAAAAGTCAGCAAGCAAATAATATATTTTATTATTCGTATCATTATTTTATATTCGTTGAAACATTATACTTGTGGCAAGAAAATATTTAGTGAACCTTGCTGCTACAGAATGATTAGATAAATAATTTTAGCCCCCTTGGTACAACAAATT
>CAMBDK010000182.1 GCA_945865315.1 Chitinophaga pinensis
AGGGTACGTTCAAGTAACGGATGTGGTACTAGTTTAAGTTCTAATACCATTACAGTAAATACTGCCGCACCAGTTGCTCCTGTTGCCACCGCTGCTTCAAGTTTAACTAGCAATAGCTTTACAGCTAATTGGAATGCAGCTCCAAACGCAACAACTTATTATTTAGATGTTGCAACAGATAATTTATTTACAAATTTTGTTACTCTAAATAATAATAAAAATGTTGGAAATGTGTATAGCATATCTGTATCGGGATTAAGCTCCGGAACAACCTATTATTATAGGGTTAGAGCAGCTAATAGTTGTAATACCAGCGTTAATTCGAATACTATAAGTTTAACAACGCCTTAATTACAAAACTGCAGAGTTTTTTTAAAAATTGAAAAATTAATATTTTTAATGCTGAAAACAAATAAAAAAAAATTGAATATAAAATTACTGTTTGCAAATATTCCAATTTTTATTGCGCTGCTAATTTTGCATACTTCATATTCTTTTATCCTCGCACAAAGTGTTGGGATAGGTACTTTAAGCCCTGACGTATCAGCCTTGCTTGATATTAACGCAAGTCCTTTAAATAATAAAGGGATATTAATCCCTAGACTAACTGCTGTTGAAAGAATAGCAATTGTTACGCCGGCAAATAGTTTATTGGTTTTTGATACCGATTCGGCTTGTTTTTATTATTGGGATGAGCTTGCCTTTGCATGGAAATCATTGTGCAACAATGGCTCAGGAGGGATAGGGGTAATAGGTAATACAGGCTCTACAGGTACAGCAGGTGCAAATGGTATAGTAGGTGCAACAGGTACGACAGGCCCTTCGGGTATTGCAGGATCATCAGGAATAATAGGCTCAACAGGAATCCAAGGGTTTAGTTGCTGGGATACAAATCAAAATGGCCTGAATGATCCTTCGGAAGATGTTGATTTGGATGGTTTTTGGAACGTGAATGATTGTAATGGTGGCGTTGCAGTGCCAGGCTTAATTGGAATAACTGGTAGTACTGGAATAACCGGGTTAATAGGTTCTGTTGGAGGAACGGGCACAACAGGTAGTGATGGTACAACAGGTGTTACGGGTTTAATAGGTGCTACGGGCGCTACAGGTAGTGCCGCTTCAACAGGTACTACTGGTTCAACAGGCAGCATAGGCGTAACAGGTGTTACTGGCTTAGGTACTACAGGCTCAACTGGTAATATTGGCTCAACTGGTTTAATAGGAATTACAGGAACTACTGGTTCAACAGGAAGCGTGGGTGCAACAGGAGAAATAGGTTCCACAGGGGATACTGGTGCAATTGGAGTAACTGGTTCAACTGGTGCAGGAGTGATAGGGCCAACAGGTAGTGCAGGTACAATTTTAGATGCCTGGGCTCTAATAGGTAATGCGGGTGCAGTTGATGGCACTAATTTTATTGGCACAATAGATAATGTACCTTTAAGCATAAGGGTAAATAATCAAAAATCGGGAAGGATAGATTTAGACGCTTCAAAAGCAAATACCTTTTTTGGTTATATGGCAGGAAATATTAATACTGGTATTAATAATAGTTCATTTGGGTATCATGCACTTAAATTAAATACAGATGGAACGGATAACATTGCTATTGGGAATGAAGCGCTATACAATAACACAGCTGCAAATAGAAATGTAGCGATAGGCCCCTATGCTTTGCGTTCGCAAAATATTAATAACGGTGGTATAAATACAGATAATATAGCTATTGGATACTATGCTCTTTATAGCAACAACCCAATAGATGCTACTTCTGGCAGGGATAATACTGCAATAGGGGTTTCAGCGTTAAATGGTAATACAATAGGAAGTAGTAATACCGCAACAGGTAAACTTGCGCTTACTAATAATATATCGGGGAGCCAAAATACAGGAAATGGCTATGAGGCTCTTTATTCCAATACTCTAGGAAGTAATAATACAGCTTTGGGTTTCAGAGCTTTTAAGGCCGGTTCAAGTTTAGTTAATTCTACAGCAATAGGTGCTAATTCGGCAGTTACAGCGAGTAATAATATGGTGTTTGGTGATAATAACGTTGTTGGTTGGGGTTTTGGCGTTGTTCCTGGGCCGTTTGCAATAACTGTAGGGACAAATGCAAGTAATGGAAATGGCGCAACCTTAACATTGGCAGGGGCATGGACAACAGGTTCAGACAGCACTAAAAAAAGAAATATTACCAATATTAATTATGGTCTTAAAGAAGTGATGCAAATGCGCCCAGTAAGATATATATGGAAAAATTCGGATCAGGAAGATTTTGGTTTTTTGGCGCAGGAGTTGAAGCATGTACTTCCCGAAATTGTTTATGGTAAAGAAGGACAAATGACGATTTCTTATGGTCAGATAACTTCTGTTTTAACAAAAGCTATTCAGGAGTTAAATGCAGAAAAAGAATCCCAAAGTAAATTTATTGTATCGCAACAGAGGCAGCTGGCAGAACAAAAAAAACAAATTGAAGAAATTAAGAAACAATTGAAAGTCCTAGAGATGAATATTAATAAAATAAATAAAAAAACAGGCAATTAATTTATTGATTCCATATCCTCCAAGCTTCCTCAGCCTGCTGGTGTAACATGGATAAGCCGTTTAAAGTGGAAGCTCCCATCAATTTTCCGCGTTTTATAAATTCAGTTTCTGCCGGGTTATATATTAAATCTACTAAAAGATGTGAAGCTTGTAAATATTGGTAGGGCAGGGCAGGAGCCTCATTTATAAAGGGGTACATTCCTAAGGGACTAGTATTTATTATTAATTTAAAGGAAGAAATTATATATTCGTTGATTTCTTCATATAAAAATTGCTTTCCAGCCGGCATTTCATTTTTACTTCTACTCACAAAAAAACAATCAATACCAATTTCTTTTAAAACATAAGCTACAGCTTTGGATGCCCCGCCAGTTCCTAGTATTAAAGCTCGCTGGTGTTGTATTTCTAAGAATGGTTTTATAGCTTGCCGAAAGCCATAGATGTCTGTATTATAACCTATCAACTTTTTACTTATTATTTCTTTTCCAATTTTGCTAATTAATAATGGATTAAAATCTCTTGTATTTTTTATGGGCAGTATTTTTATGCAGTTAACAGCATTCACTGCTTTAGCAGTTTCGTCTAATTCATCTAAAAAAGGTATTACTTTTTCTTTATAGGGTATCGTTACATTTAATCCACGTAGTGAAGGCGTATCAATTATTAAATTTGTTAAATGCTTAATATCCTCCATTGGAAAAAGATTGTATTCACAATTTATAATATTTTCATTTTCAAATTTCTGCGTGAAATATTTTTTTGAAAAAGAATGCGAGAGAGGAAAACCAATAAGGCCGTATGAATTTAAAGTTTTTATCAATTTTTTATAATAAAAGTTTATGGTTTTAGTATTTCTATTGTTTTTTTACCCAACAATAAAATTCTTTCAGTTAGTGAAGTTTTCAAAATAAATCCGCAAATTAAATGGTTCAAAAACTGTGTGTTTTTCTTTTGTCTTGATACAAAAGAAACAAAAAATCAAGAACAAACGATTCCTCCCCACCTACAACGCTGCATCGCGTTTGTTCATTCCTCACGCGCGTTTTCATAAGGATATTTTTTGCAATAAAATGAAATCGTCTGTTGTTATTAATATATCTGTTTTGCCGAAATTATTTTGAAAGTTTTACTTAGTGAAGTTTTCAAAATAAGTTCCGCAAATTAAATGGTTCAAAAGCTGTGTATTTTTCTTTTGTCTTGATACAAAAGAAACAAAAAATCAAGAACAAACGATTTCCCCACACCTGCAACCCTGCATCGCGTTTGTTCATTCCTCACGCGCGTTTTCATAAGGATATTTTTTGCAAAACAATGAAACCATCTGTTTTTATTAATATATCTGTTTTGTCGAAATTAT
>CAMBDK010000183.1 GCA_945865315.1 Chitinophaga pinensis
AAAATAAAATGATTAAACCACAAGCAACCCCTTACAAAACTTTAAAATGCTGGTGCTATAAGCAAGAAGCAAGTAACAAACTTAAAACCCTGCAGTTAAAATACGCTCCCTTATTATTACGCAAGTACAGTAACAAACAAACTTAAAAACCATGCGGTCGAAATACGCGCTGGTATTATTACAATGCAACCTAACATCCACATTAGCAGATGTAATTAATCTTTTTGAGTTATCCAATTTGTGTTGCAAGAGCCTGTTAATAAACTATTGAATACTTATTTTTTCAAAATACGATACTTTACCTTCTGTAAGCAATTGTACAAAATAAATTCCATGAGGTTGTTCCGAAATATTAAATGTTATTGGTAACTGGTAATCGGTGATGATTGAAGGATAAATTTTTTCCCAAAGTATATTATATATGGTAACTTCTTCAATTTTAAACTTTGAACTTCGAACTTCGAACTTACCATCATTTGGATTAGGGTAAATTATTATTTGGGACTGTGATTCATTTAAAGTGCCTAAGGACGTTACAGTGTAATTAAATACTGCTGATGAAGCAATACAGCCATTAGAATCAATTACCGTAACTGTATAATTACCACTTTGAGTTGGAGTGTAATTTTGTGAGGTAGCGCCAGGAATAATCGTATTATTTAAATCCCACTGATTTCCGCTAGTGACACTTGAGTTTAATGTATTTCCGTTTTGTGTAATAATAACAGATGGCAAAGGATTAACAGTAACAGTGATGGTATTAGTATTAGTACATCCTAAAGAAGAAACCCCAATTATAGTATATATTTTTGTATCTAAAGGAGTGGCTGTAACGTTTGTCCCAGTGGAAGTATTCAGGCCTGTAGCGGGAGTCCAATAATAAGAATTCGCACCACTTGCTGTTAGCTGCACTGAATCACCAATGCAGAAAAAAGAGGATGGCGGAGTGCAAGTTATGTTTGGTGCTGGATGAACTGTTACTGCTGTTGCGGATGAAGTTGCAGAACATCCGTTTCCATCAATAATTATTACCGAATAATTTCCAGAACTTGTAATTGTATTGGTTTGAGCATTGATTCCGTTGTTCCATGCATAGCTTGAATATCCAGCCCCCGCATCTAAAATCACATTGTTTCCCTGGCAAAAAGTTGTTGGTCCAAGCGGAGTGACGGAGGGTGGAGGTGGCAAAGGATTAATAGTTACGCTTAAGGTGCTAGATGATCCTGTACCGCAGGAATTAATTGCTGTAACAGAAATAGTTCCAGCGCTTGAACCAGGTGTTACATTTATTGATGTTGAAGTGGAACTACCACTCCATCCGGAAGGTAGAGTCCATGCATAAGAAGTAGCATCTGATACCGAAGCAATACTATAGGATTGTGATGCTCCTTGACAAGTTGATGTGTTTCCTGAAATAGCTCCAACTGTTGGAGGACCAAGAACAACAACATTTATAATTACGCTGCTCTGGTGAGCAGCAGCAACACCATTAATTGTAGTTAATTTAACCTGATATGTGCCAGCTGTGGGAAAGGTATATGAATAATTACCTGATGTTGTACTCTCAACGGAACCATCATTATTAATATCCCATTGGTAGGTGGTTTCTGTATTTACACCTGTTGTCAAATCTGTAAAAGTAGAAGGCAGTCCCGCACAAACAGCATTAGCAGAAAAGTTGGCTGTAATAATAAAGTAATTATATAGCTGATTCATAGAAACTTCTACATTTGTAGATGAACCCACTATAACAAAGCTGCGGAATTTATATACACCTATTGGGACAGCATTTTTCCTGAAAACACAATTCCATTTGGTACAATTTCCAGCACCAGCTGGAAAACTAAATCTTCCATAGCCAGCACCCGGCCATTGTGGATCAGGTAGGTCGGGTGAATAAATTCCCATCGAATGGTTATTATCTGTTGTTGAAAACATTATTGGTAACGGCTGTTCTCCCGGATCATTTGATAAAGCAGTTGATTGCTGACTGGCAGGATCGTAATTCCGAAATACAGAAAACGCCGGAGGCATATATCCCGTTACCACTTCAAAAGTTCCTGTGTTCAGATTTTCAGGTATATCAAATTCTGTATCATATTTTATAACATGAGCCATACCGGGCATTCCTATGGTTACTTTTTTTTGAAAATAATGCGATGCGCGTTCAGTTGTATTAATTGCAGTACCACATCCAGTTGCAGTGCCACCGGGTTGTATCCAGAACGCAGGAAGTGTTTGCGTTTCAAGATAATTTCCGTTTGCATTCAGGCATTGCAAAAAACTTGTGCTTGTGTTTCCAGTTCCATCTTGTTCACAACCAGCTTCAGTAGGATTATAACATTCACCATGCCCATCGAATGAAGTTGCCGATTGTAATTGTCTGCCGTGATCGTAACTGTCAATAAATTCCTTGTTATCCCATGTAAGAGAATGTATTGCGCCGGCAAGGCGTTCGGTTGTTTTTATAACAATATTAGAAGGTCCTGCAATATTACTTATGGTGGAAATGCCTGATGGTTGTGTGCCAATTGTAGCCGGACAATTTGTTAAAGGGGGATTGGCTCCACCACCATGATTAATTGCATAAACAACTATCTCATGAGCACATGCAGTATTAAAACCTGTAATTGTAAAAGTATAGCCATGTTCCGGATTGGGAGTAATACCGGCTGAAACTAAATCCGGTCTGCTTTGATTAGCGGTAATGGCAGCATAAAATCTCCCGTTTATATAAATATGAACATCAATAGGCAGCGTGCCGGCATCCTGATCATAAGCCCATCCATTACCAACAGATTGGTTAACATTATCGAGATATCCTATCGGTAAATTATTTTGAGCGGTAGATAAAAAAAAAGGAAGACATAAAGTGAGAGTAAAAAATGATTTACACCCAATGACTAATAAATCAAAACAAAGGAGTTTTTGACTTTTCATGATTATTTAATTTATTTTTCTGATTAAATAATATTGCTAGTATAAAAATAGTGATAAAAGTTTTAATTCAATAATTATTTTAATTCAATTATTTACGAGTTGAGAATTTTTTATTTTAAATAAAAAAATTAAATAATAATATCCGCAGCTTAAAACGCTAAAAAAATTTGTAACTGCCGAGGCGATTTAAGCAGCAGAGGAAATACCCTTTCGATTCAAATTTTTTCGTCAAATCCCTTACAGTTATTTTACACCCGGATACAAAATGAGCAAACTTAAATATTACGAAGCCAAAATACGCTACAGTCTCTCTAAAAAAGAAACGTAGCGAAAAAAATAATAGAACTATGTTCAAAAAAATAGGATAATGAATTCAAATTTCAACCTTTCTTTTTTTTATTCCTTTGCTGCTAAAGTTTGAAAGATTTAAGAAATTAAAAAAGGGGGGCTTTAGTATTATACCCCAAAATCTAAGGAGTTATATCAGTATTTCCCAATATTTCAAACACCCTAAAGGAAAAAGGGGCTAGTACAAAAAAATTGTATTGTATTTTTTAAAATTATAACACACAGACCGATTTTTTTAACACCTGCTAAAGTTGGTGTCCGGCTGACTTTTTTTTTGAAAGACGACATCAATGAAACTAGTTCTTTCAGAGGAGGCTTGAAATAATTTAGGCCATTTCGTCTGCTAATGATTTAAAATTGTAGATTTGACTTGTTTTGTAGTTTTAAAAAGTGTAAAAATTATTCTTTTCGATTTGATATTTATTATCTAACATAGAACAATAATAAAAAAATCACTATAAACCGACTAAACTGAGAAAAACAGTTTTATCAGTCTGAAAGTATTGATTTTGTTAATAGTTGTTTTGTTTTGCAAAAGCGACCTCCCCCTTTATGTTGGGAATAAACTCGCTTGAGCTATGTTTTCATTTTTAGATTTCGA
>CAMBDK010000184.1 GCA_945865315.1 Chitinophaga pinensis
GTTGGTTTAGAAGAAAAAGTAATTCTTAAAGCAATTGATATTCGTAAAAACTACCGCTTAAAACTCCCCGATGCCATCATTGCTGCTACTGCACTAGTGAACGAAATGGATTTCATTTCCCGCAATATTTCGGACTTTAAAAATAGTACCGGACTCCATGTGATTGATCGTTGGAATTTATAAAAACTTCGAAAAATAACAGAAATAAACCAACACTTCCCAATGGGGCAATACAAGTATAGGAGCAAGCAGAATAGCACATAGTCCAATCTTGTTGAAAACGCTCAATATCAAATATTGGAGGAAGAAAGGTTACAGCGGTTTTATAATTAATAATTTTTTAAAAAAATTAGACTCTTTTCCGAAAAATAAAAACTAATTTTTATAAATAATCCTATAATGTTTTTAAAACTCCCGAAAGTATTTAATAAATTTGTACAATATCATAAATTACCCAAATTAGTTTTTAACTTTTTTTTTAACATATTAAGAAAATAATATGAAATATAAATCGAAGACACCCGCTATTTTATTGTTAGAAGATGGTAAAGTATTTTACGGTAAAGCGGCAGGTAAAATAGGAACGGCTAGCGGTGAAATATGTTTTAATACTGGTATGACCGGCTATCAGGAAATATTTACAGATCCATCCTATTATGGTCAGATAATAGTAGCTACCAATGTTCATATAGGTAATTATGGTGTTAATAAGGATGAGGTGGAGTCGGGCTCAATAAAAATATCGGGCTTAATTTGTAAGCAATTTAATGAGTTTCATTCGCGGCAACGTTCTGATGGTTCCTTAAAGGATTATTTTTTGCAGCATAACATAGTGGCTATTTCGGATGTAGATACCCGCGCAATAGTTCGTTATATTCGTGATAAAGGTGTTATGAATTGTATTATTTCATCTGAAACCTTAGATATTACGGAGCTTAAAGATAAACTTTCAAAAGTGCCTTCTATGATTGGCCTGGAGCTATCCTCGCAGGTAAGTACTGTCAATCCTTATTTTATAGGAGAACCAAGTGCCGAATATAAGGTTGCAGTAAGCGATTTTGGTGTTAAAAAAAACATACTAAGATCATTGGTTGAACGAGGGTGTTATTTACAGGTATTTCCAATGAAAACTTCTTTTGATGAAATAATGAAATGGAAGCCCGATGGATTTATGATTTCCAATGGTCCAGGCGATCCCTCTGTAATGCTGGATGAAGTTTTAACAGTAAAGAAAATAATAAATTCGGCATTACCTGTTTTTGGCATCTGTCTAGGCCATCAATTAATAGCAGAAGCATCAGGCATATCTACTTTTAAAATGCATAATGGCCACAGGGGTATTAACCATCCTGTTAAAAATCTTATTACTCAAAAATGCGAAATAACATCTCAAAATCATGGCTTTGGAGTGAAAAGCGAGGATGTAGCTAAAATAAAAAATATAGAAATCTCCCATATTAACTTGAACGATAATACCATTGAGGGTTTGCGTTATACCGATAGGAATGTTTTTTCGGTGCAATATCACCCCGAAGCGTGTCCAGGTCCATCCGACTCGCGTTATTTGTTTGATGATTTTATTGCAATGATTGCATCTGTAAAAAAAGCAAATAAAAAAAATGTAGTTACTGCTTAAAATTAATAAACCAATTAGTTAATTAATGCTCTAAAAAATAATGTTTAGTTTTATTGCTGCAAGGAAGGATTAATTTAAAATTGCTTAAGCCTTAAAGTTATTTATAAGTGCTGTTTAACAAGTATTTGCTTTTTTTATAATAGCTATTTTAAACAATTGATGGATGTTAAAAATTATCAAAAGAATTGATAAAAAATGATTTCCTGCAATATTGATTTCAAATTCAATTAAATTTAATAAAGTATCATGTTAACCTTATCCATACTCATCTTCATTAAAGTTCATTGGATTGATGTATGGGATATAGTATTGGTTGCTATCCTTATTTATCAGTTTTATTATCTGATAAAAGGAACAGTAGCTATCAATATATTTTTCGGGATTTTATTGTTTTATTTATTATGGTTAATAATAAAAGTGCTTAATATGCAGCTCTTTGGAAGCATATTAAGCAAATTTATTGATGTTGGTTTTATTGCATTGTTAATTGTATTTCAGCAGGAAATAAGACGTTTTCTTCTATTTATTGGCACCAGCGATCTATTTAGAAATGGGAAATTAAGTAAAGGTCTTTTTGATTTTAAATGGCAAGTAAATAATGAGCAGCTTCTTGATATCAACGCCATTGTAAAAGCATGTAAAAATATGAGTGAAAGTAAAACAGGGGCAATTATAATTTTAACAAAAAATAATGACCTTAAATTTTATGCTAACACGGGAGATGCTATAGATGCTAAAGTTTCAGTAAGAATTATTGAGAGTATATTCTATAAAAATTCACCATTGCATGATGGAGCTGTAATAATATCCAATAATAAAATAACAGGTGCGCGATGTGTTCTGCCAGTTACAGAAGATTCTGATTTTCCTGCCCATTTAGGAATGCGCCATAGAGCGGCGGTTGGCATCACCGAAAATACAGATGCTATTGCTTTAATAGTTTCAGAACAAACAGCTGAAATTTCTTTCTCAAAACAAGGTAATTTAATACATACCTTAACTCCCCAAAGATTGAGAGAATTGCTTGAGAAAGAATTTAATTAGTGGACTCAAACTCTAGGTTTAACAAGGTTTCATAAAAATATTTTTTTAAAAAAATACTAATTTTTATTGTGTCATTACCAAAAAAAAGTAATAATTTTTAAAGGGATTATTAAATACTTCCAGAAAAGATTAATTACATTTAGGAAAAATTTTAATAAATAACTATATTTGAATTTATTAAAAAGAATTATTAGCATTTTTAATTTTTGGTTTACCATAGGAGAGTAATATAAATCCTGAATTTAAATGTCCAATTAATAAAATTACTATCTTCAAAAAAAGTGTCATTTATTATTGAAGATCTTCACTAAATTACTTGTTAATAACAATAAAATTATAATGAATAAAGGAGCATTAGTTACTGGTGGTGCAGGTTTTATTGGATCTAAGGTATGTGAGGCCTTAAATTAAACAAGGTGAAAAAGTAAGCTGTTTATATAATTTTGCCACAGGAAAAAAAGAGAATATTTAACATTTATTCACAAGTCCCGATTTTGAATTTAACAAATACAGATTAATTTCACCAAATTGAATTCCCCCAATAATAATAATAATAATAATAATCAATTTCCAACCAATTGGTATGCGATTTATACCAAGCCAAGAGCCGAAAAAAAGGTTTTTGAACGACTTGTCTTAAGTGGCTTTAACGCTTATTTGCCATTAGTTACAAGCATAAGAGAGTGGAGTGATCGTAAAAAGAAAATAGCAACGCCGTTGATTTCATCTTATGTATTTGTAAATACTAAGCATGATGAATTGTTTAATGCACTTACAATTAAGGGTACTTCCGGGATACTCAGATACTTGGGGAAACCCGCAATAATCAGAGATCATGAAATTGAAAATCTGAAAATTTTAATGAATGACTCAGAGCAATTTACAAAACTTGAAAATGATACCTTTGAAAAGGGGGAGGAAGTAGAGGTGATAAAGGGACCTTTTACCGGTTTGATTGGACAATCTTTAAGTATTCAAGGGAAACATAGGATTATTATAGAAATTGAAGCGCTAGGGAGCAGGATGGCCGTTAATGTGCCTTTGGGGTTTGTGAGGAAGAGGACAACCTTAACAACAAAATAATTGTTTTAATCCCAGCATTTTTTT
>CAMBDK010000185.1 GCA_945865315.1 Chitinophaga pinensis
ATGAAAACGCGCGTGAGGAATGAACAAACGCGATGCAGGGTTGCAGGTGGGGAGGAATCGTTTGTTCTTGATTTTTTGTTTCTTTTGTATCAAGACAAAAGAAAAACACACAGTTTTTGAACCATTTAATTTGCGGATTTATTTCGAAAACTTCACTAATGTCCGATTTACTCATAAATATATTATTTTTAAAGGTATTCGTGAGTTCGTTTCACTCGGGTCTTCGTTATTCTTGTTTTAAAAACCTTCATTTACCAATGTAAACTCCTTATTTTCAAAACTACGAAAGTCTCGAACTCGAACATTATAGTTATACACAAGGCGTAAGGGAAAAAGAAAATTTGTTATATATTTGCAACATCGGAAAATGAAATTACAACATTTTCAAGCCGACACTCATCAACCACGCAAAAAGAAAATTTTGTTTTTTTTGCCAACGCACTTTTTTAAAAAAGAAAATGCACGCGCACATTTTAGCACATTTACATGCTCACACAAGCCAAGACAGAACCAATGCAAGTAAAAGAGCTAAAATTTTGCTCCCCGCCTTTCTATTATTAATTTGTTTTCAAATATGATTTGTGATTTGTGATACGAATTGGAGTAATTAGATTTGTGTATTACTAACGAACGGCCAAACTGATAGCAGAAGAAATAATAGAAAAGGAAAGGAGAAACTATTTATGAGATGAAAAATTACAAGCCTAGATTATAACTAACCAGATTCACAAACTTAAATCATAAAAAACATGAAAATAAAAATTACAATTTCACTATTAGTCTCAGCAAGTTTTTTATTAATTACAAATGTTTCAAATGCACAAGGATTTTCTGTATCTGGAACTAATACTTACACAAATCCATTAGCCAATTTAGTTGGTATTGGAACTTCTACGCCCCTCGGAACTTTAGATGTTTTATCAGCAATAAATGCACCTTCATGGACTTATTTCAGAGGTAATGTAAATGCAACAAAACCAAGCACGACTTTTACTGGCGGTGGTTTAGGTATAGGTTTTAACTATGAAGGAAACTGCGAATTAAATTTTGTGACTGGTCCAGCTGATTGTGGAACATCAGGTGGATATAGATTTCAAGATTGGGCTTATAATGGATCTGGGGCAATTACTAATCTGGTGACTATACTAAGTTCTGGATACGGAGGGAAAGTAGGCATTGGAACAACAACACCAACAAATATTTTAAGTTTTGGCAATGCAGCAGCACGAAAGATATGGATTGAAAATACTGCAAGCGGAACAGCAGGAAGAGATTTAACAGTTGCAGCAGGTAGTACTGTTGGTGGTACTAATATTAATGGAGGAAATAATATAATACAAGCAGGCTTAGGTACTGGTTCCGGAGCAAGTACAATTTCATTTCAAAATGGGACTGCACTTGGATCAGGAACAACTTTACAAACAATGTCTGAAAAAATGACAATCCTAGGTAATGGCAATGTAGGTATTGGAACAACAACACCGCTGGAGAAATTAGAAATTTACAATGGAAATATTCTTTTGAGTGATAATTATGCTATAAGTTGGGGGCTTCAATCTATCCCAAGAGGTTCTATTACTACTTTTTCAGGCACCCCTTACAGAGGACTGCGTTATTTTACAAGGGGCCAGGCGAGCGGGTGGTATGGAGTACATGACTTTTACACACAAGTTGGTACAGGCGCAGATGTGTTTACTATGAGAATAATAGATAGTAAGGTTGGTATTGGAACTACTAGCCCTGGAGTAAAACTTGATGTAATTGGTGCAACTCATTCTTTTAACACAGGTGCTGCTGACCAGGCAACTTTTGGAGGATCAGGTAATACAACTAATTCTTACGTGTATATTAATACAGCCGCAAGTTATCAGTCAGCTCTTGCATTTCAAAGCGCAGGTACAACACAATCCACTATTTACAAACCTGCTTCATCAAATGATCTTCGCTTCTATAATATTGGAGCTGGTGATGTAATGACTATTACACAAGGGGGGCGTGTGGGCATCGGGACTACAACGCCTAGTTATAAATTAGAGGTCAATGGGACTCTTTTTGTAAATGGCGCTGCAACTTGTTTAACAAATCAATGGTCTGATTCAAGAATAAAAACGAATATTGATAGCCTGCACAATGCTTTAACAACTATTCATCAATTAAAACCTAAGAGTTTTTTTTTTGATACTGCAAATGTTTATGGGTTAAATTTTAGCAGCCAAAAACAGTATGGTTTTATTGCTCAGGATGTTGAAACTATTCTGCCAGAATTAATCTCATCAACAACAAAAAATGCAGATGTTGATACACTGGGTAATATTATTCATCCAAAAGCAACTTATAAAACATTAAACTACAATGCCTTTATTGGAATCCTGACAAAAGGTATTCAGGAGCTGGGCGATGAAATTGATAGCCTGAAAACAAAAACAAACAATCAGGACTCTGTCAGTACGGCATTACAAAATGCACAGCAGCGATCAATTGATAGTTTAAGAACAAAAACGGCAGCTCAGGATTCTACCAATTTTTTACTGCAAAACTCATTGAATCAGTTGATGGCAAAAACAAACTATCAGGATTCTATTAACACCTCATTGCAAGATCAACTGAACCAATTGCTGAATTGCTGCAACAATCATGGTAATAATGGTAACCATGGTAATAATTTAATGCCCTCAGATACAAACAATTTCGGACAAAATAATAGATCAATGAACGTCAATGATGGAGTCCTGCAAGGCGGGACAACCCATACCGATGTTGAACTGAGCAATAAGAATATAGTCGTGCTTAATCAGAATGTTCCGAATCCGTTCGCAGAACAGACCACTATCAGTTATTATTTACCGGATGACTTTACCCGTGCCCAAATTATTTTTCTGGAGCCATCCGGGAAAATTATCAAAACAGTTGATTTAACGGATAAAGGTAAAGGACAATTAAATGTATTTGCCAATGATTTAACAAGTGGTATTTATACTTATTCCTTGATTGTTGACGGTCAAGTTATAGAAACTAAGAAAATGATTAAAGCGAAATAATTCTTCAAATCCCTTGCTCATGACCTATGAGCAAGGGATTTGCTTTTGCGAGATTAATAATTACATAAATAAAATATCATGAAAAAAATAATATTCATCATGCTTATTGCATTTACAATAAATGCAAAGGCGCAAATAACATTAGAGCATACATATGATTCGGCGGGAGCCCTTCTTGCATATCCAATACCAGCACAATTATATATTGTGAAATTGGAAGTTGCTGGCGAAAAATATGTATTTGTTGATAGAGCTAATAAATTAGTCAAATTCTATAATATGAATCACATTCCTTGGAAGATTATTTCTTTTGCAGGTACCATAGATCTAAATACAAACTCAAATACTCAGAACATAATGTATATCTCTCAGCATTTGTTTGATACTGACGATGAAATTGAATTTCTTTATGGTGATGCGGACGGAAACAATATTTACAGTTTTGTAACACAGATAGTAAATGAGGATGGTGGCATATTGTTTACTGAAAATAACGCTGGCCCGTGGGTTAAACAAAATTCTCCACAAATCCAACTTCCAATATACAATACAAGTATCGGCACAAAAATGATATTGAGTTTAAGCAATGGCAATGCAAATGTTTACAGTTTGGTTGGTACGTTAGCCAATGGAATAATAGTTATGCCAAATAACGAACTTAATAATTTAAGAACTTTAATGGCTTACCCCAACCCAACAGACTCTTCCACCAGAATTGATT
>CAMBDK010000186.1 GCA_945865315.1 Chitinophaga pinensis
TTCTGTTTTTTTAACATATAATGCTAACGGCCCTTTTGCCGATGCAGGCTTTGGAAATAATTCCTTATGTACAAGTGGTTCTCTTTTGCTAGGAGGAACACCAACGGGTTCGGGAGGCGTATCTCCTTATACTTTTTTATGGTTACCTGTAGCTGGTTTAAACGGAGCAACTTTATCCAACCCTGTAGCTACAGTTAATGCAAATTCTAATTATGTTGTTATTGTTACCGATAGTGATGGTTGCCAGAATATTGATACTGTTGCTGTAACGTATAATTCCAATGGACCTGTGGCTGAAGCGGGATTTGGAAATAATAATTTATGCACTGGAGGAACCATCTTACTTGGAGGCTCCCCAACGGTGGTAGGAGGCATAGCACCCTATTCATATACCTGGTTACCGGCAACAGGGTTAAATAATGCTTCCATTGCCAACCCGCTGGCAACCCTAACAGGAGATACTGTTTATGTAATTATAATTACCGACGTAACGGGTTGTCAAGATATAGATTCTGTTGCCATTAGCTATCACCCATCAGGTCCATTTGCCGATGCTGGTATTGGAAATCCAGCACTATGTTATGGTTATCCCATAGTACTTGGTGGTATACCTTCGGCTAGTGCAGGCGTAAGCCCTTATACTTACTTTTGGTTGCCTGCGGCAGGTTTAAATAGTAATATTATCTCCAACCCCACGGATACTATTGGAACTTCAAATACCATTTATTATTTAACAGTAACGGATGCCTTAGGATGTTCTGATTTAGATTCAACTTATGTTGCTATATTAGGTACAGGCATTATAGCAAATTTTATTGCTACACCTAACCAAGGTATCGAACCTTTGGTTGTACAATTTACTAATCAAAGTATTGGTAGTGGACTTTCCTATCAATGGAACTTTGGTGATAATGGAACTTCTACAACAGAAAACCCTCACCATATTTTTTATAATTCTTCTGATACTGCTTTTAATTTTTTAATAACACTTATTGCAACTGATACAAACGGTTGCATAGACACAGCATTGTTAAAAGCACTGCTAGTCGATCCAACCAATATAAATACTTTTCCAAATGTATTTACACCTAATGATGATGGTGTTAATGATGTTTTTAAATTCGATTTAGGTAACGTTTCTCTTGTGTCGGCAGTTATTTTTAACAGGTGGGGTCAAAAAATTCTTGAATGGAATACTCCTTTAGGTGGATGGGATGGACGAACAGCCAGCGCTGAACCTGCAGCAAGTGGCGTTTATTTTTATATTTTAACCATTATGGATAAGGATAAAAAAAGTACTCAGAAATTAGGTTCCATTTTACTTGAGAGGTAAAGGAAGTGGAAACTTTTTACCATTAATTTATTCGGTAGGAACGTATTAATTTTTTTTTCAGTCATTTCTTACAACAACTTTTTTTAATAACCAAAGTTTGATTAATAAAATAAAAAAAATACGATAAATATCAAGCAGAATATTGCTTTCATGAATCATGTGCTTGTATTTAAGAATAATCATATAATAAAATAAGGTTTAATTACGTCTATAAAAAAACATGCTTAACTAACATTGCAAGTTGCAATTTGGGTTAATAAGGAGTCCGAAAATGCAACAAAAAAATCAAAATTAAGTACTGCATTTTTATTAATACTTCTACCAGGCAAAAATCTTTCATAGCTGTATCTTTTTTGTTATTAGTTTTTAAAAATTGTGAAAATAATTAACTTTACGCTGATGGCTATAGCCCTAAAGTCAATATTTAAAAGTAAAAAATGCGAATACAGAATAATAGTTTTGGGGGAAATTTGACAAAAATAAATGGTAAATAATAACATTGCATTACTTAAAACAAAGCTTTCTTTCCTATCTGCATCTATAGAGAAAGTAGATGTAATTAATCATCTTGCATTCGAAATACGCAATACTGATACTCAACGTGCAATACTACTTAGCAAAGAAGCTAAAGAAATTTCAACTATTTTAAACTATTTAAACGGAATAGGCACTGCTTTGAGCAATGAAGGGTTCTGTTATGTTCAAATAACAAATTATGAACTTGCTCTTGAAAAATTATTTGAAGCATTAAAAATTTTTGAAGTGCAGAAAAATGAACTAGGAATTGCTCAGGTTAATTATAATCTTTCTCTAGTTTATTTTCGACTTAGCGATTTTAATAATGGCATAGATAGCACCACGAAAGCACTTTCTTATTATCAAAAAAATAATGATAAAAACGAAATGGCTCGTTGTTATTTTCAAATGGGGTTTTTATATAATTCGTTAAACGACTGCACAAGTGGAATAGAATATTTCAAACTTGGTATTGATCTTAGTCGAGAAACTAATAATAAAGCATCCGAAGCTTCATCAATAATGGGACTTGGGCAGGTTTATCTTAACTTAAAAGAATATGATAAAAGCCGTACATATCTTTTAGAAAGTATGGCCATCCGTAAACAAATAAATGATTGGAGAGGCTATGCTGCAGCAATGAACGCCTATATGATACTTTGCATTGAAACACAACAATTTGAAGAAGCTAAAGAAATTTCTATAAAAGGAATTAAACTATGTACCAAGCTTGGCGACAAAATGGGGATTTCCCGATTTATGCTCGACCTTGGTAAAATTTATTTCCATCAAAATAATATAATTGAGGCCGAAAAAATTATTAATGAAGCATTGGCCATAGCAGAAAAAATTAATTTGAAATTGGTATTGGTACCTGCTTATCTTGCACTCTATGATATATATCTGTCGAAAGGTGATTTTGAAAATGCTCTGAAGAATTATAAGCAATTCCACAACATTAACGAAGAAATATCAAATAGAAATGCTGTTTTGAAAGCAAAAACGATTCTGTATCTTTCAAAAATTGAAAATGCTCAACAGGAATTGGAAATAAATCGATTAAAAAATATCGAATTGAAAAATGCTTTTGATGAAATAAAAAATAAAAATAAAGAAATAACTGATAGTATAAATTATGCTAAAAAAATTCAAGCTGCAATCCTTCCTGCTCCCAACTTAGTTAAGCAATATCTCGAAAACACATTTATACTTTACAAACCAAAAGATATAGTATCAGGAGATTTTTATTGGATGGAAGTAGTTAATGATTTAGTTTTATTTGCAGCATGCGATGCTACTGGTCATGGAGTTCCAGGTGCTATGGTTTCATTAGTTTGTCATAATGCACTTAATAGGGCTGTAAAAGAATTTTGTTTAACACAACCAGCCGCCATTCTTAATAAAACAGCAGAAATAGTAATTGGAAATTTTAAAAATGACCAAGAAGATATTAAGGACGGAATGGATATTTCGCTTTGCGCTTATAATTTTAAAACTAAAAAATTGCAATGGGCAGGGGCTAATAATCCTTTGTGGTTTTTGCAGAACGGAGAACTTGTAGAAACCAAAGCAGACAAGCAATCCATAGGAATAAATATGTATACAAAACCATTTACAAATCATACATTCACTTTAAATAACGGAGACACAATCTACCTTTTTACAGACGGTTTTGCAGACCAGTTTAGTGGTGACAAACAACAAAAGAAATTAACGAAAAAAGGTTTTAAAGATTTAATTTTGACTTTTCAAAATAAATCATTAGAAGAACAAGGTATTGAATTAGACAAGTTCATTACTGAATACAAAAAAGGACTAGAACAAATAGACGATATACTAGTAATGGGTATAAAAGTATAGTAGATAAAGGGTTATAGGTTA
>CAMBDK010000187.1 GCA_945865315.1 Chitinophaga pinensis
CCCAAATGGACACCCAATGGTACTACTTTAGGTAATAGCAGCATTTTTGATAATGGCAACGTAGGTATAGGAACAACATCGCCATCCACTAAACTACATATTGCAGATAACAGTAACGTTGAATTTCGTTTGAGCCCAGGTATTTCTGGCGATGGAACTGCTGATGCATTTTTTAGAATGACCGGTCAATCTAACGGGACTATTGAAGGATTCGAAATTCAATATGATAACGATATAGGAGATGTTTATTTAAAACAAATTTGGACAGGTTTAACTGGCACAACCCCTGCAATTCGATTTTCAACAGGAAATACCGCAAATGCTCTTGTGATTGCAGGAGGTGGTAATGTAGGTATAGGAACTACCAGCCCAACAAAAAAACTACAAGTTACAGGTGGTTCGCTTCTTAGTACTAGTATTCTTACAGATGGTTATGTGCAGGATGTAAGTGGGATAGTGCAGGGAAATTATATCCCATCGCAAAATTGGAATATTGCTTCGGGAAGTGTTGGTGTTTTTAATGATAATGGGGGGGCAGGAGACAATACAAGGGAGTGGGGAGATGGGCCTGATGGCAATCGTGCCATTCTTTGGAAAGGCTTTGGTTCAGGAACTGATGCAGATGGGGGCTGGAACACTTCCGTATTTGATATCGATCATACAAAAAGTTACCGTGTTTCGGTATGGGTAAAAAAAACAGGAGTTAATTCAGGAACTACTTATTTGGGAATACAGGGAAGCAATGTTACCTATCTGAATGGCGTAGCGGAAGGTAATCCTTATTTTTTTTGTGGGACACCCCCTAAGCTAGACCAGTGGTATTTAATAGTAGGGTATATTCATGGCAGTGGCGACGCTTCACTTGTTGGTTCGGGTGGTTTATATGATGGGTCAACGGGTTTGAAAGTAATTAACTTTGGTGGTTTAGGAAATTGCGGTGCCGACTATAAATTTACAACAGCAGCAACAACGCAGCAGCAGAGGGCATATTTATATTATAATAATAATTCTAGTGCAAGCCAATTTTTTTTCAACCCTAGGTTTGAAGAAGTAAATGGAAAGGAAATTCCCATAGCTGCATTATTAGGAGCACCCGTTATGTGGCAGGAATTTTCAACGCCCTTAATAAAGGAGTTTTCTTTCTCAGGATCCGGAAGTCAAACAATTACTTTACCTTCGTCGGTGCCTACCAATGCAAGGTATGTACTTGCTGATATATTTGTTACTGCCAACTTTAGTGATCATCAGAATTTTGTATTGGGCCGATCTTCCTTAGGTGCCGAAAAAAACTGGGTTGACAGCAGGGGCCAGCAACCTTCATCACAGTTTGGGAATTTGGCAAGACACTCGGTCACTTTATCTTATTTTGGTGAGGCTGATGGGTACAGTTCAAATTATGGAATTTGGTATAGTTCGCAGCTTGTTCCGGTAAGTGGGCAAACAATGTATTATCAGAATTATGGTAATAGTGGCAGTAGTGGATGGCTTTACATGGTTATAAGAAGTTATTCGAATTAAAAATAAGTAATAGAATTCTAAAAAGTATACTTGATAGTAGTTAATTTATTAAAATAATTGACTGCTTTTTTGAATCGTCATTGCTAGTTGCAAAGAAATCTTATCTATCATTATCATTAGATTACTTCGACTGAAAAGTATCGCAATGACCTAGTAAAGGAAGCTTTTTTTTAAAATTGAATGCCATAACATTTAAACTTATATTAAGTCTAGAATAATTGTTGGAAATATTGGCATCGGCATTAATACAGCTTAATGCACAAATAGGAATAAAAATACCAGTTAATGACAAAGGGAAATAAAAAAGTATTGCCACCAAAACAAAGTGAAGAACTACTGCGGGTATTAGAAGTCCGTTTTGAGAAAAACAGGAATCTTCATAAAGGACTTGAATGGGCTAAAGTACAATCAAAGTTGGAAATAAATACCGAAAAACTGTGGACGCTCAATGAAATGGAAAATACAGGTGGCGCACCAGATGTGGTGGGGCAGGATAAAAAGACAGGGGAATACATTTTTTATGATTGTTCGGAAGAAAGTCCAAAAGGCCGCAGAAGTTATTGTTACGACCGCGAAGCGCAGGAGTCAAGGAAAGAGTATAAACCAGTAAATAATGTTATTGATATTGCTGCCGCCATGGGCATAGATCTTTTAACAGAAGAAGAATACCGAAAATTTCAGGAATTAGGAATATTCGATACAAAAACATCGAGCTGGGTGAAAACACCTTCTGATATTAGAAAATTAGGAGGAGCAATTTTTTGTGATCGCCGCTATAACAAGGTATTTGTTTATCACAACGGTGCCGAATCGTATTATGCTGCCAGGGCTTTCCGCGGCTCGCTGAGGGTTTAAATTATTGTATTGACACATTTTTAGTGATGCCCCATTTTAAAATGGTGCTTAAAGGATACAAATTCTTTTCGATGGTATTTTTATAGAATAGCAATTATTTAAATAATATTTCAGTAGCTCCAAATCCATATTTACTATAGGATGCGTCGTAATGTATAAGATTGGAGTATGGTTTAAGTATTGTAAGCACCTCCTGTTTTAGTCTGCCATTGCCAACCCCATGAATAATAATTAACTTCCGGAATCGTTCATTAATTGCTTTATCAAGTGCGGCTTGGAAAAATTTCAATTGTACTAAAATAATTTCGGCATTGCTCATTCCATTGTAGTTATCCATTAGATCTTCGATGTGTAAATTAATTTCCATCTCATATGCCGCATTATTGGATACATGAGGCTTTGACTTTTGAGGCTGCTGCTGTTGTTCTTTTTTATGAAATAATATTTTTGATAAATCTAAATTCGAATGATAATTATGCGGCTCTGAATTATTATTTAAGGTGAATACATTTAATACAAAAGCCTTCTCTTGAATAAAATTATTTTTGGCGAAAGCATTTTCTTTATATAATTTGATTGACCTAAATTTAATTATTTCACTAATAGGAGCTTGATGTTCGTGCGATTCTTCATTAAAAAAAAGAGCTTCAATTTTAAAGGTAGAAAAATCATTTAATTTTTTTCTTTCTATTGTTTCAATCAATAATGATTCATAGGGTTTTACAATGCCTGAAGCAAGTGTATTAAATTTAGTAGTTTGTAATAAAGAATAGGTATAAAGTAGTTTGTAATCGGTGTTATTTATAAGCCATACATTGATATTGGAATTAGGGATATCATCAATTTTTTCAGGTGCAAATGCTGTATAAATGCCCTCCTTTTCTTTTTTAAAATTTAGCGGCTTCAACTTTATTGCAGCAGGGGTATCAGGGCTAGGATTATTTATTAACGGCTGTATAGGTTCTGCCAGTTCATTAATTAATATTAGTTCGGATATTTTATATGGTATTTCGAAGCCATCATTAATGGCTACAGCAACGGTATCTTTATTAATAATTTTACAAACCTGTCCTTGCCCTTTTTCATTTAAAAAAAGAACCTTATCATTAATTTTAAATTTCATACTGCAAATATAATTTTTTTAAAATTATAATATGCTTTATCCACATAGCAAAACATGGCTTTAATATAAAAGGATGCAGGAATGAATCTCAATAGCTAAGATATTATAGGGCGGCCAAAGATATTTTTATCAAAAAACTAATACTTTATTCATTCCAATGA
>CAMBDK010000188.1 GCA_945865315.1 Chitinophaga pinensis
TACGTTGTGAAAATGTTACTCTGGGAATTAACAAACCTTTATTAAAATTAGGGGCTGCATCAATATCCAAAATAGCAGCGGTATTAGGAGATAATCCTGATACATTAATACCTACATTTTGTGCAAAACCAAATTGAATTTGCAAAAAAAATAGAAATAATATAGAGCCTAACGATAAAGACTTCATGTTATGAAAAATTTAAAAGCTAATGCTATAATTTAAAAAATATAATTAATTTGAAAGAAGATAAATGTTGAGGGTAATTATTAGTAATAAATAGCTACAAAGTAAATTACATTTATTGCAAATATTTATAACACTAGTTTTATCAACATCTTGTACCTAAAATAAAATTCAAATTAAATCTTTAAAAAATATAATTTTTTTTAAAGGTAAAGCTAATATTCCAAATTTAAAATATTTATTATTTGCAGTTAGTGCAGCAAAACAATGCAACAAATAATTTCAGGCCTTTATTCACTTAATAATTCAAAAGTAAGTGTATAACCAAATACCTTATCTAAACTTGACTGATGGCAAGCGTTTGTAGGTTTTAAAAATCCTGTGTAAGTGCTAGTTACTCTTATAGTAAATTGTCATAGTAATTCAAACTGAAGTGAAATTTTACTATAAAATAAATAACCGATTATAAAGTAATCAAGCAGTGGTTTTAAGCGAAAACAACAGCAGTATCTCTCAAAAGCCACTATAAACAACCAAAATAAAAAGCTGTTTAAATTAAAACATAAGCATTTAAAATCATAATGCTTGAAAACGGAGCTTTCCATAAATGGCAGAATTTAATTATTACAGAAAATATTGCTTTGCTTTTTATTCCACCATACTATCCGGAGTTAAACCCTGCTGAAAAAAATATGGCAAAAAATGAAACTTACATTTTCTGGAAAGTTGCATAAAACCCTTGATAATGTTTGTAAATTTATTACAACCCAAGTAAAATACTTGCAAATAAACAGGTTAAAAATATCTATAGATACAACTATATATTTTTACGTCTAAATTGGACTAATGTATATTAAGTAATGGTATAAGTAATGTTTCATTAGTACAGATATAAAAATGCGATGGCGTAAGCTATTGCATTTCTCTTTAAACTTTATCTCCGTTATTTGATGGAGCGGCGTTAGAGGTTAGAAATTTGAAAATAAAAATTTATTTATTATTTACTTTCTGCTGTAGCTATTTTCTCACTTCAAAAATTTGTTCAGTGATTTTTCCAAATCTTCACTGCTTAAATCTTTATCCAAAATCTCTCCCGACTCATTCAGGATATAAATCATTGGGGTGTATTTGATATAGAATAACTTTTTTACCTGTTTTCTTTGCTCTCCTGAGGCAATAACATTATTGAAGTTCAGAGAAAATTCACTTAGAACATCTTTCCATTTTTTCTCATCATCTTCCATGCAAACGCTGAAAACAGCAAGATTATTTCCATATTTTACTTTTGCGCTCTTAACCAGTGGATGAAGATTGCTGCAATGAATGCAGTCAGGTGTCCAGAAATACAAGACTGTGATTTTTGATTTACTGTAAACAGTTGACAAGGTAACCGGCTGGAGGCTTTCAGAAGGCAACTCAAGTTTTGACACTTTAGTGCCGCGTAAATTGTTTTGATTAAAATTTATCAGGTCTAAATCAATTCCGTCTAAACATCCGTTAAGATTATTTTCAACAATATATGCCACCACATCGTTTTCTTTCACCTGCGTAAAAAAATCAATAAGCAACGAAGCGAGATACATTTTTACTTCAACACTTTTCGTATAGCTGATAATATCATCGCACTTTTCAGTTAAAAATTTATGATTTTTAGTGGCAAAAAAGCGGAAGTATTTTTCAAGTTTTGTTTTTACTTCCGGCAAGTGAACAACACGGTTGTCATCTGATTTCCAGAGGTCAAAAAAATGGTCGCGCATATAAGCATCCTGGTTATCGTAAAAAGAATTGTTGCGTTTATCTTCGTCGAACAACGGGAGTTGATAAATACTGCTGAAAATATTCATAACAACTGTTTCAGGGTATTTAATTTTTAATTTTTCTATTTTTCTGTTGAACTCGCGGTAAGCCTGTTGCACCTCTATGTTGTAGGGTATTATTTTTTTCAGGTAAAAAGAATCGAGCTGACGGGGGTCAAATTTTTCCGATAGTGTGTTCAACGAAATTTCGAGGCGTTTACTTGCTGCAAGTAATTCAGTTAAAGCCTTGTTTTCAACATCTATAAATTCTACTTTATCTATTTGATAATTGGTATTTACAACAGATAATTCCACATTATTTTTACCGGTTGAGTAAAAAGGACATACAATTCCCTGCGAAGGAATGGTTAGCTGGTAAAAACCTTCAGCTAATTCTTTATTAAACTTAAATTTACCCTCATCGTTTGGCAAAACAGTTTCATAAACAGTGAAGCTATAGCCATTATAGCGGTTAATTGTCAAATCGGTCTTTTCCTGAAGAGTAAATCCCTTGATAGTGCCGGAAACCACAGAGCCATTTTGAGCGCTGCAAAGACAGGAAAACAGAAAACAGAAACTAATTATTGCTAACTGCAGTGAAATCCGGATAGCGAAACAGAAACACTTAAAATTCTTCATAAAAAAGCAGGTTGACATTATTCCTCAACAATTATTTCGCCTGAAGTTGCCAGCTCAATAACAGCAGCGATATTGATAACTTTGATTGCCGGCATGTTCAGCAGGGTCGTCATTGTTATCAGCACAACCAGGGTTGTTCCATACACCGTATTCATCATCCCAGTTACCACCTGCAGCAACGCCATGGTCGCCATACCAGCCTTTTGCGGAACCATAAGGATTATATCCTGCTCCGCAAGCTTGTTGCATATCATTATGTTCACAAATCCTGCAACCCGGAGCTACAGATTTACATACGCCAATGGCAACCCACGCATTAGCAGCACCCTGAAGAAAGGATTGCATACAAATACGTCCATCTGCAACAGGCCAAAAGCCGGAGCGACAGCCGAAGCGGGTATCACCAACAACCTGCAACTGTGCTGCAGGGCTCGTAGTTCCGATACCTACATTGCCAGAACTTGTGATTCTCATAACATCAGTTTGGTTGAAGACAAACCGTAAGTCGTCTCCTGCATCATCGCCCCAATTGATAATAGCGTTCTTTGCATTTGATCCTGCGCGATCCACCATGCCTATTACAAGCCAGTCACTTGACCAAGCTACATCAACTCCATAGATACCGGGCGTTCTTGAGTAGTCTCCCAACGCATCACCAATCGTGGTGAACTTACCCCAGCTAGCAGGATAGGTATAGCCTTCAGACACACCATTTGAGACTAGAATCTTGCTGCCGGTTACATCCAATTTAGTTTGTGGCCCCGTTGTGCCAATACCAACATTGCCGTTCTGTTTAATTCTCATTGTTTCTGTCTTGCCATTTACTGCTTCGGATCCACCATTTTGGAAGATATGATCGGTATAGGAACCATAAACCATATAATCTCCATTATTGCCATCATTTGCTCCACTTCCAACATAATTGCGGAATGCAATATAACCACCTACATTATTATCCTGAAATTGAATACCAGAATAAGTACCATTATCAGCCGTATTTCTGAAAGTTAAATAATTATTAGC
>CAMBDK010000189.1 GCA_945865315.1 Chitinophaga pinensis
ATACTGCTTCCAGCGGCGGAGAGTAATATGTTTCTGGATAACCAAAAATATCGGAGCTTATATCACATCCATTTTGTCGAACATTAAATTCCCAAGATCTATTGGGACTTAAACCCCTTGCAGCAATTCCAGTTTGAATTCCTGAACCATCATTTTCCCATATACTGATTCCTGGCACTTTTCCAAATACCTGCCTTGCATTATTTGTAGAAAGATCAGCATTCATTTTATCTAGTGCAATAACTTCTGTTTTTTTTCCTGCGTAAATTATATTATCCTTAATGGCAGGCATATATTCAATTCTATTAGAGCTATTATAATCTGTTACAATAATTTCATTCAGATGTGTGACTTTTACAGTATCTTGAATTTGTGTATTTCCAGCAATACACAATAGTAATGCAATTGATAAATTAATTTTTTTTTTCATAAACTAGCAATATTTGAGTGCAAAAATATAATTAAGAATAATTCTAAACAATACCTTCTTTATGGTATTATTTAGAATTATTCCTAATAAAAGTATGTATCACAATTGGTAATCTAACCGCAAACAAATAGAGAATCGTGACTTCATGTAATTTCTGAATGATTAAAAGTACTACATATTAAAATTTTAAATAAGAGGCCCTATCTATATTGTTTACTTCTATTTATAATCTATTACATAAATATATTTTATGAATTATACGTTAAACCAACTTCCCATATTTCTAAAAGTTACTCAAAAAGAAAGTGTTACAAAAGCTTCAGGAGAGTTATATTTCAGCCAACCTGCAGTTTCTATTCAATTAAAAAAATTTCATTGATTTATCGAGAAATGGGCTCAGGCACTCGCTTGGTCATGGAAAAATAGATCAATCAACATAATTTACTCGTAAGTAAGAAGATGGAACTATCTTCAAACGAAGCAGTTAAACAAGCAGTAATTGCTGGCCTAAGCGCTTCAATTATGCCAATAATAGGGCTTAAAAATGAATTACAAAATAAAGAATTGCAAATTATTCCTGTTAAAGGTTTTCCGATTGAATCGAATTGGAACATCATCTGGTTGAAAGACAATAATTTATCAGCTGTAGCAAATTCTTATTTGGAATTTATCAATCAAGAAAAAAATAGAATTACAAAAGAAAAATTTGGATGGTATGAGGGGTATTAGATTTTAAAAACATTTTAAATCCAACAGATTTCAGGTTCAAACGTCAAAAAATTGATTCAAAAATTTGATTAAAAAATTTAATTACAAATATTATTATTTAATTCAGTTTTACTTTAATAATATAGTTAATTTTAGAGTCATATATTCATATTCAAAATAAATTTTTATGATTGTTGGAATTCCCTCTGAAATATTTCCTGACGAACTGAGAGTTGCTGCCACACCTAAGACTGTAATGCGTTTAATCAAACAGGGATTTGAAGTAAACATTCAATCTAATGCTGGTCAAAAAGCTAACTTCTCGGATGAGAACTTTAGGGAAGCAGGCGCTAATATTGTTTTAACTGCTGAGGATATTTACGGCAATTCTGACATTGTACTCAAGGTTAAGGAACCTGCGCCAGAGGAAATCTTTATGATGAGAGAAAATTTGGTTTTACTGAGCTATTTATGGCCAAATCAAAATCAAGATTTACTTCAAAAGCTAGCAGAACGAAAGGTAAATTCCATTGCTATGGATGCAATTCCAAGAATATCTAGAGCACAAAAAATGGATGTTTTATCTTCAATGGCAAACATAGCAGGCTATCGAGCTGTAATTGAAGGGGCATATCATTTTGGTAAATTTTTAAACGGTCAGATTACAGCAGCAGGTAAAGTTGAACCAGCTAAAGTACTAGTTATTGGTGCGGGTGTGGCGGGTCTAGCCTCCATAGGTGCCGCCAATTCTTTGGGTGCAATTGTTCGAGCATTTGACACACGAAAGGAAGTAGCTGAGCAAATTGAATCCATGGGTGCTAAATTTCTTACAGTAGAGATTGAAGAAGATGGCGCTACTTCTTCAGGTTACTCAAAAGAGATGAGTAAAGAATTTATTGAGGCTGAGATGAACCTTTTTTTAGAACAAGCGAAAGAAGTTGATATAATAATAACTACTGCACAAATTCCGGGTAGGCCTGCTCCTAAATTAATTCTAGATTATCACGTAGATGCTATGAAGTCAGGTTCGGTGATTGTTGATCTTGCTGCTTCTACAGGTGGAAATTGTGTTTATACTAAAAACGGAGAAATTTATACTACACCTAATGGTGTTAAAATCGTTGGAAAATTAAATCAGCTACCCAGTCAAGCTTCACAATTATATGGAAATAACTTGTGTCATCTTTTAGATGATATGGGAAAAGCTGAAAATTGGAAAATTGACATGGATGATGCCGTTGTATCGCGTGCGATGGTTACTTTTAATGGTAAAATTAATTGGCCACCATTACCACTTCCTGTAAGTCAAAACCCAATAAAAGGTGGTGTAGAAAAAGTTGAACTTTCAGAAGAGGAAATAAAAATATCAGATGCTAATAAAGCAAAAAAAGTTTTTGTTTCAATGATTGTTAAGCTAGGAATAGTTGGTTTTTTACTCTTACTAGTTGGTAAATTTGCGCCAGCTGAGTTTATTCAACATTTTACGGTGTTTGTTTTATCGGTTTTCGTTGGTTGGCAATTAATTACCAACGTAGCTCATTCTCTCCATACACCTTTAATGGCGGTGACTAATGCGATAAGTGGTATTATTGTGGTTGGTGGATTACTTCAAACTACGGACAACATCTCAGATCCTGTTACAATAATTGCAAGTATTGCAATTCTCGTGGCTAGCATAAATATTGTGGGTGGATTTTTGGTTACTCATCGAATGTTGAAAATGTTTAAAAAATAAAAATGATGTTTATAGCAAAAGAAATACAAACAGCGGCTTATTTATTTGCCAGTATATTGTTCATACTCAGTTTAGGTGGTTTATCCTCCCAAGAATCAGCTAAACGCGGGGTTCTTTATGGGATTATCGGTATGGTGGTTGCAATATTAGCTTCAATTCTGGGTGAAGGAGTTAAAGGTCATGTTTATATAATAGGTGCTATTTTATTGGCTTCTGTCATTGGCTTGTTAGTATCACGTAAAGTTGAAATGACTGCTATGCCCCAGCTAGTAGCTATTTTGCATAGTTTTGTCGGTTTTTCGGCAGTTTTAGTAGGTTTCGGTTCTTTCCTTGACCCTACTACTCAAAATCTTGAGGGTGCAGAGCTCACAATCCACTTAATCGAAGTATTTATCGGAGTGTTTATTGGTGCTATTACTTTTACAGGATCAATAGTAGCTTGGGGAAAATTAGAAGGAAAAATTAGAAGCAAAGCTTTATTGTATCCTGGTCGACATACTGTCAATATTTTACTAATAGTTATTACTATTATTCTTGGAGTAATGTTTACGCAAGCTAAAGGTTTGGATGGGCTATTTCATTTATCCGTAATGGCTGTAATAGCCTCTTTTATTGGAGTGATACTTGTGATGGCTATTGGTGGTGGAGACATGCCTGTAGTTGTTTCAATGTTGAATTCTTATTCAGGTTGGGCAGCTTCTGCGGCAGGTTTTATGCTAGGAAACGATTTATTAATTGTTACTGGTGCTTTAGT
>CAMBDK010000190.1 GCA_945865315.1 Chitinophaga pinensis
TATCTTTTTATTTTTATCTTTTATTTTTTATCTTTCAATTTTCATCTATTATTTTATGATGGTTCGTTAGTTTTTTCAAGTAGGGACTAACGTCCCTGAATTCATTGGGTTTCATTGTAACCCAAGACTTAAGGCTGTGGTTAATAAAAAGCTTGATATTAGATGGCTTCAGCCATGACTGCTAAAAAAGTGTCAAATCGTTTTTTTTATAAAAATATAGTTGAAATAAGTAATTTATATTACAAGTAAAAAGTATAAAAAAAAATTCATGGAGTGTTCTAAAGATGTTAAGCATTTTTATTATTAAACTGTTTTCTAATAACCACTTTTTGTAATTCTCTTTTTATTATTAAATCACTAATTATAGCAGAGAATGTTTCTGACGAATTTTCATTAATAGCTTTATTAATTTGCACATCACTCAAATCAATACGGTAAAGCACACTCATAAATTTTGATTGATTTGTATTAATTAGTTGATTTATTTTAGGTTCCATCTGTTCAAATAATTCTTCATAAGCATTGTAAGCATTCCCCGAAAATTTAATTTCTAATCCAAACATATCAAAATCTTTAATAATTTGATTAGCAGTGTCTTTAATCAAATCAATACGATTGAAATATTGTGAAAGATTGTCATAATTCATTTGTTGGAAATAATTTGTAAGTGGTAAATAGAAGCAACGTTAATAGCAAAAGTAAAAATCAGTAATTTCTAAGATAAAAATTGGAATATTTAAATATTTCAAAATTTTCATTTTTTCATTTTTTTCTCTCTTACTATCTCAAGTTTTAATCGTTCAACAGGCTTATTATTTATTATGTGTTCATTAATAATTTCATCTACATCGCTTAATTGAACTCCTACATAGAAAACGCCTTCAGGGTAAATAACTATGGTTGGACCAAAATCACAAATATCTAAACAGCCAGCTTTTTGCACACGAAGTTTGTTTGGTAATTGTAATTCTTTTAATTTTTTTTTGAACGCATCTACTAATTGTAAGCCATGAGCCTCACCACAGGATTTTCTAGAAGCATCAGCAGCTCTTTGGTTGGTACAAATAAATATGTGTTTTTCGTAAATCATAATTTAATAATTTTCAAAAATGTTAATCATTTTTTTTACTGAAAAAAATGTGGTTTTGTAATTTATTATTTCTTTGATTTCTTGGATATCAAATATATATATATATTGTTGGATAACAATTTATAAAGCTTTACAAGTGTGTATATAAAAAAAATCAACAAGTATATTTTAATTTAAAAAAATAAACCCGTTGATTTTCTTTGTGTAATTAGACTAGTTTTTTTAAACTTTTACATTTGCACGAATAATATTTAAAGCTCCACCTGCTTTAAACCATTCAATTTGTTGTTCGTTGTAGGTATGATTAACTTTTATTTCATCTTTACTACCATCAATATGGTTTAAGATTAATGTCAATGATATATTAGGTGTAAATGAAATTAATCCTTCAATATCAATAGAATCATCTTCTTTAATTTTATCATAATCTGCTTTGTTAACAAATGTAAGTGCTAACATCCCTTGTTTTTTAAGATTTGTTTCATGTATGCGGGCGAAAGATTTTACCAATACTGCACGAACACCTAAAAAACGAGGTTCCATTGCCGCATGTTCCCTCGAAGATCCTTCACCATAATTTTCGTCACCCACTACTATAGATCCTATCCCTTTTGATTTATAATCTCTTTGCACACCAGGAACGGTATCATATTTTCCTGTCAATTGGTTTTTAACATTATCTGTTTTATCGTTATAATAATTTAATGCGCCAATCAACATATTGTTGGAGATATTATCCAGATGACCTCGATATTTTAACCATGGACCTGCCATAGATATATGGTCGGTAGTACATTTCCCTTTTGCTTTAATAAGCAGTTTCAATCCTTTGAGGTTGCTACCTTCCCAAGCAGCGAATGGGTCCAGTAATTGCAGGCGGTCTGAAGTTGGCGATACAATTATATTTACCGAGCTACCATCTATTGCAGGTGCTTGATATCCTGCATCCTCTACAGCAAATCCTTTTGCTGGCATTTCTATCCCTTCTGGCTCCTTAAATTTTAGCTTGATGCCATTTTCATTTGTAATATAATCTGTTAGTGGGTTAAATGTAAGATCTCCTGCAAGAGCAAGTGCAGTAACTATTTCTGGCGATGCCACAAAGGCGTGTGTGTTTGCGTTCCCATCATTACGTTTTGCGAAATTTCTATTGAAGGACGTAATAATAGAATTTAATTTGTTAGGTTCTGTGGTATGGCGGGCCCACTGACCAATACATGGTCCGCAAGCATTAGCAAGCACTACACCTCCCATTTTTTCAAATGTATTAAGGTAGCCATCGCGTTCTACTGTGTATCTAACCAACTCCGAGCCTGGTGTAATTGTAAATTCCGATGCTGTTTTAAAACCAGCATCTACTGCTTGTTTGGCAATAGAAGCAGCTCTCGTTATATCTTCGTAGGAAGAGTTTGTACAAGAGCCTATTAAACCAACTTCTAATTTTGATGGCCAGCCATTTTCTTTTACTGCTTGAGCAAATTTTGATATTGGCCAAGCCAAATCTGGAGTAAAAGGCCCGTTAATATGTGGTTCTAATTCCGATAGGTTAATTTCTATTACTTCATCAAAATAAGTAGCTGGTGATTCATAAACTTCTTTATCGCCGCGAAGGTGGTCCGCTACTTCATCCGCTGCCGCTGCAATATCGGATCTGCTAGTGCCCTGTAAATAAACAGCCATTTTTTGATCATAACAGAAAAGTGAGGTGGTAGCACCAATTTCTGCTCCCATATTACAAATTGTACCTTTACCTGTGCAGGATAAGGAGTCTGCTCCTGGTCCAAAATATTCAAGTATTGCATTTGTGCCACCTTTAACAGTTAATATGCCGGCCACTTTTAGGATGATATCTTTCGATGAAGCCCAACCACTTAGTTTGCCGGTTAATTTCACCCCTATTAATTTAGGGAATTTTAATTCCCATGCAAGGCCAGCCATAACGTCGCACGCATCGGCACCTCCAACACCAATAGCAATCATACCAAGCCCTCCAGCATTTACGGTGTGGGAGTCTGTACCAATCATTAATCCTCCCGGGAAGGCATAGTTTTCAAGAATAACCTGATGAATAATACCAGCACCTGGCTTCCAAAAGCCAATTCCATATTTATTAGAAACCGAGGCTAGAAAATCAAATACCTCTTTATTTTTATCAAGGGCTTCATTAAGATCTTTTACAGCACCTGTTTTCGCCTGTATTAAGTGGTCGCAATGAACTGTAGAAGGAACTGCAACTTTAGGCCTACCGGCTTGCATAAACTGCAATAAAGCCATTTGCGCTGTCGCATCTTGCATTGCTACACGATCCGGATTAAAATCAACATATGACTTCTGACGCTCAAATGCTATTTTGGGTATAGGCTCTGAAAGATGAGCGTATAGTATTTTTTCAGTAAGCGTAAGCGGCCTATTTAATAATTTACGCGCCGCTTCTACTTTTAAAGGCAACTTTTTGTAAAGCGCCTTGATCATTTCAATGTCAAATGCCATAGTCTATTTTTTTTATTTTATTTTTATTT
>CAMBDK010000191.1 GCA_945865315.1 Chitinophaga pinensis
ATTATATCCTTTGGGTACATATAATTTAGAAACATTACGGCAGCCTAAACCATAATAGTCAAAAATATCATGGCCTAAAGACCTGAGTTCTTCTCTATTTTCATTACCATTTAAAACAGCAATACTGTTACGGTTCTTGCGGATAATATGAGGTACTTTATTGAAATAATATTCAAAGTATCTGGAAGTATTGTTACTGCCAGTTGCAATCACCGCATCAAAATCTTTTAATCTTTCTATAAACTCAAACTGTTCCGTAAAGCGAGGTTCTATTTCTGAAAGCTTAGTCAAGATGTATGGTATTAAATGTTTATCCTGTGTAGAAAGCTTAATCAATGCTTTATTTCCCGAAGCTAGAACACATAGAACATCATGAAATCCAACCAGTGGGATATTGCCTGCAAGAATGAGACCGATAGCATTCGTTTTTATTGGTTCATCTGTATTGGCATCAATCCATTTTTCTAGATCTGACTCATTGAGCATTTCTGCAATCGCATGTATTGCCATGGCGGTGCTTTGTGGAGTGAACCATGCATTATAGTGTTTTGCAGAGCTAATAAGAGAACTTAATTGCTCATCTGGGTTTTGTAGAATATGGCCTAATTGTATAAAAGCCATGATTCGTTGTTTGCTTGTCAAAATCTTACTCATCCAAAATTTTTATTTCAAATAATGTTATATTTGTCTCAAAGATCAAAAATGAGGTTTTTACTCATTTTCGTGTAAAATTAACTTAACAAATAGACTTTTAGATAAAATGGCAATTAAAATCACCGATGAGTGTATTAACTGCGGGGCTTGCGAGCCTGAATGTCCAAATAATGCAATTTATGATGCCGGTGCTGCATGGAGATTTTCGGAAGGTACGAATCTTAAAGGACTAATTGATTTTGGGGATGGTACATCGCTGAATGCTGAGGAAGCTCAGTCTGCAGTTTCTGATGAGGTATATTACATAGTTTCTGATAAGTGTACTGAATGTGTTGGATTTCATGATGAACCACAATGTGCAGCTGTTTGCCCTGTAGACTGCTGTGTAGATGATGAAGATGTACGTGAAACCCGTGAGGAGTTATTGGCTAAGAAAGCCTGGCTTCACGTTGAATAATTAAGATGTTATTTTATAAAAAGGCGGCAGAAAATTTTCTGCCGCCTTTTTTGTTTTAATTATTTCGGTTTAATCAGGTTGAAATTCGTTGATTTATTAAAATTATTTTCTCGTCTGGATATAATTTAACATTCTGTATTAATTTAACCTAATGTTCTGAATCCTTGAATCTTTATTTTTTAATAGTTCATGACCCATTTCTATCAAATAGAGCTTGCAATTTCAGATTGTTTTTTTTTAAATAATTAATTCAAAATTTATTAAAAATCTGGATTGAATCTTAGAAAGGTGTGAATGCAAGATTTTTTTTTTAGTTTTTATATAGAAATGGTCATTATAAGATTGGTTTGATCAAGGATAGCATTATTTAAGTTTTTTCGATTGAAAAATAAATTATTTTACTAATTTTTTCAACAACAAATTTATTTTCAGTCTTGCTTTTAATAATATGTTGAGGAATTTTATTAAAATTGTAAAAAATTGCAAAGTTGAGAGGATTTTTCCGTTCTATAGTTTCGCTAATCTTTCTGGTTTCTTTTCTATTGAAGTCATTCAGTATAGATTTTATAGTGATTGGATATTATATCAACTCAGATTCATATGCAATAAATTGCGTGAACAAAGAAAAGCCAAAACTTCAGTGTAAAGGAAAATGTCAGATGATGAAGAAGGCTAAGGAAGAAGAAAAAAAAGAACAGAAAAAACCTTCTGGGCGAGAACGAAATAAAAGAGATATTTTCCTTTCCTCAAAATCATTTTTCCCATCTATCCCCAATATTTATTCTTCAAGAATAAAACCAATCCATTCTTACAAGTTTAATGGAACTGTCAATGACTGCATCTATGGTATTTTCCATCCCCCTAGAGTCCAATCTTACTTCTTAAATTCCTGATATTTTTTACTATTAAATTAATCGGATTTTTTTTGCCTGCTATTTTTCAATAAGCTAATTGCTTTATTGCCGGCATTCTATTTTTTCTACTTATAATTTTAAATATTTAAAATGAAACGTATAATATTTTCATTAATATTCTCATTTGCGCTAAATTTTGCCTTTTCTCAGGTAATTCAAGGCAAATTATTTGATGCACTCACAAAAGAACCTATAGTTGGTGCAACTATTAAACTTACCAATTCCAAACAATTATTTTTTACAAACAATGAAGGAGCTTTTTTTATACCTCATGTAGGAAGAGATGTTACTGTTCTTATATCCGCCATAGGATATGTTTCACTGGAGAATAGCCTGAGCATAACAAGAGAGAATGTAATTTCTTTAGAATCTAGTTCTGATTATTTGCAGGAAGTTGTTGTTACCGCAAACAGAGATGCTTCATTAAGGACACAAGCGCCTATTGCAATTAACCGTATTAGCCCCAAAACTTTAGATGAGACAAAAGCTACAAGTGTTTATGAAGTGATTAATAAGGTGCCAGGTGTTATGATGGTTAATTATAATAATGAACAGCATGCAATGTCTATCAGACAGCCGATGGCAACATCAAACTACTACCTGTATATGGAAGATGGAATTCCAATCAGACCAATGGGGGTTTTTAATCATAATGCTTTACTTGAATTAAATCAGTTTACAGTTAGTTCTATTGAGGTTGTAAAGGGCCCGGTTTCCAGTATTTATGGACCTGAAGCAGTTGGTGGTGCTATTAATTTTATTTCACAAAGGCCAACATCTGTCCCTACCGGTAAAGTTGGAATACAACTTGATCAGTTTGGGTATAAAAGAATACAACTAGGTACTGGAGTAAAAATTGGCAAGTTCGGCATTTATTTGGGGGGCTTGATAAGCGATCAAACCAATAGTTGGATGGCTAGCTCTGATTACAATAAAAATAGTTTTAATAGCAGACTGGAATATCATTTTAATGATAAGACCCGTTTAATCGGAACTATTTCCTATGCCGATTATAACTCTGAAACTGCAGGAAGTGTCGACAGTATTTCCTTCTTCAGTAGATCATATCAAAGCACTTCGGATTTTACATATCGTAAATCCAATGCAAACCGCAATCGAATTACACTTGAACACGATTGGAATAAATCATCTAAAAGTTATGTAACCATATTTAACAGGTTTAATAAGCATGGTCAAAACCCTTCTTATGGGATTCGCTGGACAAGTGGTCAAAGTACAGCAAAAGGGGAGGTCAATTCTAACGATTTTAGTAGCTATGGAGTAATTGCTCAACATACTCAAACGTTCAAATTCCTGAAATCTAAACTGCTTACTGGAGGAATGTTTGATTATTCACCTAATACTTATTGGAGTCATCAGGTTGATTTGAATGCTCAATTACGGCTAGGTGGTAAGTCTGTAGAGAAATTTACAATTTTAAAAGAGCGTCCGGATATTAAACTTGCTGATTATGATGCAATAATTAGAAATAGTGCGATTTATACCCA
>CAMBDK010000192.1 GCA_945865315.1 Chitinophaga pinensis
GGAACTATTGGTTGGAGAGGAAGCTAGCGCTTCAATACGAACAGGGTTGCTGTAAGTAAGCTGAATTTAATGATATTAGGTTGTAACATAATTTTGAAATTTACTTTCGTCATAAACAGATTTATGAGAACGCTTCTAAATCATTAAACTCTTCAGTTCAATTTTCAATAACAATTGGTTTTGTTTATCTAATTCTTTTTTCATTTTTTTAACAATGGTAAATTAACGAGCAGGGCAATTTCCTCAGAGCCCAAATCTCCTTCTTTCGAAAAAGCCCAAACAAAGAGAGATTTTATTTGATGGATTTTACGTATGTTACCAATAGCTTCAATTGCAAGCCTTTTTGCTATCCCTTTTCTTCTATGTTCTTCCAAAACCATAGCCGAGCATAAATACAACGCTTCATAGGCACCCCCCATTGCAGTTAATTCGTACATCTCCTTTTCAGAAATTTTGTTTTCTAAAAATCTATTCATCAATTCAATGGTCGTTGGAATCATCAACACCCATGCGACAGGTCCATTGCCATCATCATATTCAGAAACAGATGAAGGGTGAATTTTTTGAAGACGCTCAAGAACATCTTGGTCAACATCAAGTTGATGCGGGTCGTTTTTTAGAGCAAAAGTTTCTTCTGCCAGTTTTATCATTCGTTCGAAGTTGCTATGTGCCATATTTGTAAAAGAATGCTTTAAAAATCGGTATTTTATTTACTCATCATTTTATACTTCAGCTGTTATTACAGTATTATTATTTTCCATCAGATAAAGCATTGAGCAATTTAATATCTTCTTCTGAAAGTCTTATTAAATCAAACTTCATGTTTTCTTCTAAATGCTTCACACTTGATGTACCCGGAATAAGGAGGATATTATTTGAATGATTTAACAACCAGTATAATGCAATTTGGTGTGCAGTTGTGTTATACTTAATTGCAATTTTATTAAGTAAATCTAGTTTCGATACATTACCTGCATTAATGGGGTTCCATGGAATAAACGCGATATGGTTTTGATTACAGTATTCAAGTACAGATTCCCAATTGCGATAATCAACACTGTATTTGTTTTGAACCGAAACAACATTAAAAAATTGCTGGGCCAGTTTAATTTCATCAACACTAACTTCTGATAAACCAATATGCTTAATCTTTCCTTGTTCTTGAGCTTTCTTCAGAAAACCAAAAGATAATTCAGCAGGAACATTCGAGTCAATCCGATGAAGTTGGTATAAATCAATTGAATAAAGTTTTAATCTCCTCAGACTCCCATTTAAAGCATCTTCAAGGTGGGTAGGGCTTGCATCTATAGCCCATTGATTTGGACCTGTTCTTAAAAAGCCTCCTTTTGTTCCAATAACCAAGTCGTTAGGGTAAAAATCAAATGCCTCTGCAATTAGCTCTTCAGAAACATTTGGTCCATAACTATCAGCTGTATCAATAAAATTAACACCGAGTTCAATTGCTCTCCTTAATACTTTTATTGCTTCCGTTTTATTTTCAGGTTGGCCCCAGATGCCTTTACCTGTGATTCGCATTGCGCCAAAACCAATTCGGTTGATTGTTAAGTCATCTCCTAAGGAGAACGTTTTTTTTAAGTTAATTTTACTCATTTTACTGTATCTATTAGTCTTCTTTGTTTATGTAACACTAAAAATTACGAATAAACCTTTTCGCATCGTTTAATATCAATGATTTATTAATCTCTATTCCATATTGGCAAATAGGATATATCGTTTTTTGTTCCACAAATTAAACTAATTTGGTTAATCATATAATTGAAAACATCCATTCAAATGTATTGTCTAAATCATCGTCATCTACTTTTACAGAATCTCGAAAACTGTTCCTGTTTTTTGTTACCGGTTAACTTCATAATTAACTCAGAATTAATAACACTCTTTTAAAGCCACCTTAAAACGGTTCATTGTCATTCAACTCCAAATCATCATTAATAAAAATCCGTTTATTTAAAATCAAACCATTCTTTTTATTTTTAAAATCCGAGCATTCATATAAATCTTTTATTTTACCATCGGCAGTATCAAAAATAATACTCATGTAATTATGGGTTTTATTGCCAATAAACGTATACCCCGTTTTAGTTTTATCACAAACATTGCATGCTCCTATATAAGAAGATAATGTGGTGTCGCCATCAATTTTAAATATCTCGAAAGATTTACTAAGTTTATTAATAAATATATTCTTCTTAAAATCTTGGTATGTTAAATCGTTATCCAAAAATGCATCTATCATTTCAATATCCATATTTTTGATAAAGTGCTGAATAGCTTCTATTTGATTTGCTATTTTAATTTCTTCTTTTTGCGTTTCCATATTTTTTTTATTTATACTCCTTTAGTTTCGCTGAAATTAAATCCTATTTTATTTTCTGTTTCTGGCGTAAAAGCCTTTTCTTCCTGGTTAAATATTTCAGAAATAGATGTGTCTTTTTCTAAAATAGTAGTAAACCCTAATTCGTTTGAAAGCAGCTGCGCTTTGCTTAATTCCAAATCTTTAAAATCATACCTGGCAATCAATCTTCCTTTGCGCAATAATGCTTTGTCTATTTTTGATACATCGGTATTAAACGTACATATCAATTGTATTTTTAAACAATCGGCCAACAAGCCATCGGTAAGGTTTAGTAAATTAGAAATAGCAGAATCGCCCCCACCTTTACGCTCTTCTATAACAGTTTCGGCATCTTCAATAATTATAATTGAGTTTGGGTAGGAACTCAAAATACTAATAAACTCGGGCGATGCTATTTTATGTGCCATTTCGAGCGACAAAAAAATCATCCGTTTTTTTATTTGTGATGTTAAGTATCTAATATAAGATGTTTTTCCAGTTCCTGGTTTGCCATGAAGTAATACTAAGCCTTTATCGTTTTCGTTGTTTAAACGCTTTGTAATAATACTATTCACCTCACTGAAATCATCGTTATAATGTTTTTGAATATCTACATCACATTTAGAAATCGAAAAGGGAGTTATATCAAAGCCTCCGTAATCCTGTACTTTTAATAAAAATATTTTACCAACAGTTGATGTTTGTGAATAGCAGCTTTTTATTATTTCTTCTAATCGGTTTAAAAGTAATGTGTTGCTCGAAGCAGCATATAATAATTCAACAGCAGGCTCACTTTCTACCCCCGGATTAAAATATACAAATACATTTTTTTGGATGGGAATAACAATGGAATTTAAGGTGTATTTAGTACTATCAAAATCAAATGTTTTAGAAATGATAATATCTTTTGTTTCCAACTTAAACTCTTCTAACAGCAATTGCAGTAATTTATCCTTATCAGTATTAACAAAATTGATTTTGCTAGGAAACTCATTGTTCAATTGATAAAATATAGAATAAGGCTGAACATATCTAGAAGCCTCAAATGTTTGCAACATATCTTTAGGTAAAGCAAATCCATTTTTTATTTTTTTATTTT
>CAMBDK010000193.1 GCA_945865315.1 Chitinophaga pinensis
GAGAGAAATAAAATATAAAAATATAAAAGAAGGGAATAATTGAAAATACAACCTATGAACAGTTGTATGAAGATAAAATTCCAATTCTAAGTCTGCAATAATAAAAACAAAGTAACATCCCAACAACATCAATAATAGCAAGGCTAGATTAGATATAATACTTTCCCTGTTTTGCTTTATACTGAGCCCATTAAATAATATGCCCAAAAGAAACAACCACCATGGATTTAGAATCCAATCGCCAAATTTACTTATTTCATGATAATACCATTTAATAGCAATTTCGTGACGGGAATAATCCGTTATTTTACTTAAGGTTTCAATGCCTTGAGCCGAAATTATTTCATTTGGCGGAGCAATGTAAACTTTAAAATATCCAATTAAAATTAATATTGGCAGCATTCCAAAAAGTATGTATTTTAATTCATGGAATAATTGTCGGTAGTTCTTATAAAACAGTAATGGTAATTGGGAGACAAATAATAATAAAATAAAAAGTAACCCTTCATTTTTAGTCCAGCCCGCTAACCCCGCAGAGATGCCGGCAGCAATTAAAAAAGCTGGTTTCATTTTTATCCCGCTGCGGGCAAAAGTTAAAAGTATAATAGTAGCAAGGTAAAAATAACCAATTGTATTATCGGCATATTGCGAATCGCCCATAGTCATAAAATATGGCGAGCAAAGCATCACTAATCCAGCAATTAGGCCATTGGTTTTATTTGTAAAATAACTAACAGATGCGGACAAAAGGCCGATACTACAGAAAGTGAAAATAAAGCAAAATGCTATTGGGACCCAAACGGTTTCATTTCCTATAACCATCCAACATTGAGCAATAAATCCCTTTTGTAACAAAGGGTAATCCATGTGGAACATGGTCGAAATAATTTGATGAAAGGTTTTGCTCCAACCATAAGGATCACGAGCAATAAACTTAGCTCCTAAATTCCAATCGCCCCAAGCATCCCATAATCCATGAGGAAATTCGATACTTTCAGCAAGGAAAATTATTATATCCAGAAGCAAAGCATAAAAATAAATTATAGTTATTATTAATAAAATAGAATTAAGGAAGAGTTTTTTTAAATCAAGCCATTCTAATTTATAACAAACTTTGTACTGCGTTTTTAAAATATAAAACAGAAAAACAACTAAAGCAATTTCAATTAAAACAATTAGATTAGTAGAGAGGCCAAATAAATTAAAAACAATAAATAAAACAGATGAGATACCAATTCCTATAGGTAAAGAAAGGTTAATAAGGAATCTTAAATTAATAGTATTTACTTCCTTAAATGTATACAAGTAAAATAATAACCCAAGCAGAAGTGTTGTTATAATTAAAAATGAAAACATCATTTGGCAATAAGTATTAAACCATTATTAAAATCTTTTATAAGCTTCCAACCATTTTTTAAATAGAAATTATTTTCTAAATCGATATGCAATGTAAAATACATGTTATATAGAATCGTATCCCGAGCCAAGCTATCATTTAAAATAATATTTGGCGATAAAAAATATTGGGTTTGATAGTAATGCATTAATATTGTGCTAGTATTTAGATTAGTATCTCCAAAATAAGTGATGTGACAAGGTTTGTTAATATATTTTTTTAATTCCTCATAGCGCCTGCCGTAAACTGTAGTATAATCATTATCATAGTGTTTCTGAATATATGCTGTTGGCTTTACAATTTTTTCTTCATGCACTAAAAATGACTCCCATTGTTGCCAAATCATTAAGCAAAGGAGAGGCAGTATCGCAAATTTTTTTATAAAATAATACGTTTTTAAAATATATTTTTTCATTTAATGTGATATAAAAAAGGAAATCAAATAAATAGGTAAATCATTTAAAGACCGCCTTTTATTTTAATTAATTGATTTTAAGTAAGTTAGCCGGTATTTTACAAGTTTTAATATCTTGTTGGTGAAAAAACTTAAAATTAAAATTGTTCCTGATAAGTATAGTACAATCATAGTAATATAACGCGACCAATGTTCATTTGTAAGACCTGTTGTTATCCTGTCCCAAAAACTATTAAAGATAAGTAAAGAGCCAATTGAAAAACAAAAAATAGCAATTATTATAGAACAAGGATGCTCAAAAATATAATATAAAATTGATTTTTTCTGTTTTGAATTTGGTCTAAGCGTAAAACTTACAACATTAAATGTAATATGTGAAATACTAAATAATATTATACTAATCAAAGAAAATAGGGCTGTAACCAAAAATCTGTATAACATCCAATCCTCTAAAAAGTGATTGTTTAAATAAAATATAAATGGGGAGTAGATGATGACAATTGAAATAGACAAACAAAAACAAGCAAATACGTTGAATATTTTGTTTGGGAAGTATAAAAAAATATTTTCAAGTATTACAAGCAAAAACCTTATTCCATCTTTCCAAACGTTAAGTTTCGATGCTCCTTCGCGTTCTAAATATTTCATTTCTTTTTCCAATATAATAATATCCTCACATAATATGGCTCTTGCACTCATAGCGGGTGTGAAATGTAATCCATCTGGTAGCGGCATTATTTTATTGATGGCTGTTTTGCGAATAACCCTCATGCCACTTGCAGTGTCTTTTATTCTTTTATTTGCAACGAAGGAAAGCATTAAAGAAAATAAGGTGTTGCCAATTCTTCTAACAAATGGCATTTCGCTATTCTTATTTAATCGAGAACCTAATGCAATATCAGCACCTTGTTCAATTATCATATTGCACAATTCAGAGAAAAACAATGGGTCGCAGGTGCCATCCGCATCTATAAATGCAAATAAATCAGCATCTTCCATGCTTTTCCAACCCTCTTTTATTGCGGCTCCATAGCCTCTGTTTTTTTCAAATATAATAAGGTTTGTTTTGTCGGAATGCCTTTTTGTAATACTTACAGTATTGTCGGAAGAGCCATCGCTCACAACTACCATATGGACAGCATCAATTTTGCAATTATCACAAATATGTTTTTTGGCTTGTTCTGTGCGAAGTATTATACTTTCGATACTTTGTTCCTCATTAAGTGCTGGAATAACAATTAATAACTTCATAATAAATTTAATTTTAGATTAAGTCATATTGGTTATAAATAATACACGGAATTAATAAAAAAACAAAACGAAAATTAAATTTGTTTTTATTTATTTTGCTTATAGTTATATTCAGCCAGCAGTAAATTAATATCACTAATTAATTGATTAACTTCATTGGTGTCGGTGCCATCATAATATCCTCGGA
>CAMBDK010000194.1 GCA_945865315.1 Chitinophaga pinensis
TTTATTTACAAATGAATTTCTAAATATTTTTTTAAATAAAATTTATGCTATTTGTAAATTTCTCAATATCAATTTTAATATTTTCGCTTTTTTCAATTGCTTTAATAAAGGCACTTCCAATGATAGCACCATTGGCAAACTGACAGGCTTTAGAAAAAGTATCTTTGTTAGAAATTCCAAAACCAATAATAATAGGATTTTTCAATTTCATGGATTTTATTCTTTGAAAATAATTTTCTTGTTCAATATTAATTTCCTTGTTTCCACCAGTAGTACTGGAAGAAGATACCATATATATAAAACCATTGGAATGCTCATCTATTAATCTAATACGTTTTTCTGATGTTTGCGGGCAAATGAGAAAAATATTTTTCAAATTATATTTGTCGAAAATAATTTTGTAAGAATCTAAATATTCCATCATAGGTAAGTCAGGTAAAATAAGACCATCAATTCCTAATTCAGAAGCATTACTACAAAATTTTTCAATGCCATATTGCAAAATCGGATTTAAATAGCCCATTAACAAGAAAGGAGTTGCCGAAGTTTTTATTTTGGAATTTGATAATTGTTTGAAGAGTAAATTAATGCTCATTCCATTGTTAAGTGCTATTTCACTGCTTCTTTGAATAATAGGTCCATCAGCAAGGGGGTCGGAGAAAGGCATACCAATTTCAATCAAATCGACATTGTTATTTTCCAATTCATTAATAATTAAATTAGTATCATCTAATTTAGGAAAACCAGCAGTGAAGTATATAGAAAGTATATTTTTATTTTTATTTAGAAAAAGTTTATTTATTCTATTGTCCATTTTAAGAATTTGAAAGAATAGATTTTTAAAATTTATTATTTAAGTTAGTGAAGTTTTCAAAATAAATCCGCAAATTAAATGTTTCAAAAACTGTGTGTTTTTCTTTTGTCTTGATACAAAAGAAACAAAAAATCAAGAACAAACATTCCTCCCCACCTGCAAACCTGCATCGCGTTTGTTCATTCCACACAGGGGGCTCATAAGCATATTTTATTACAAAAAAATCAAATCATCTGTTTTTATTAATATAGCTGTTTTGTCGAAATTATTTTGAAAGCTTTACTAAGTTAGTTTGTTAATAGTTATTTATTTCATAAATTTTAAATAGGTAGCTAAATCCTTATCTCCTCTACCTGATAAATTAATAACAATAACATCATTTTCTTTTGCTTTTAAATATTCTAAATAAGCCAAAGCGTGGGCACTTTCTAATGCAGGAATAATTCCTTCTAAGTTACAAATTAAAAAAGCTGCATCAAGGGCTTCCTTATCTGTGACAGAAGCAAATAAAGCACGTTTTGTTTCAAAAAGATTTGCATGCAAAGGACCAACACCTGGGTAATCTAAACCTGCTGAAATGCTATAGGGTTCTATTATTTGGCCATCTTCGTTTTGCATCAATAAAGTTTTACTTCCATGAATAATACCAGGTTTACCTAATACACTTGTTGCGGCAGAATATCCAGAGTGGATTCCTTTACCAGCAGCTTCAATTGCAATAAGATTTACTTTTTCATCTTCTAAATAATGATAAAAAATGCCAGCAGCATTACTGCCACCACCTAAACAAGCAATAATATAATTAGGATTTTCATTACCAGTTTTTATTAATAATTGGCTTTTTAACTCTTTACTAATAATACTTTGAAAGCGAGCAACAATATCGGGGTATGGGTGCGGCCCAACTACGGAACCTATAATATAATAAGTATCCACAGGATTATTTATCCAGTCGCGAATGGCTTCATTGGTAGCATCTTTTAATGTTTTGCTACCACTTTTGGCAGGAATAACGGTTGCTCCTAATAATTTCATACGTGCAACATTAGGTGCTTGCCTTTCAATATCCACTTCACCCATATATACTATACATTGGAGGCCCATTAAAGCGCAAACGGTAGCTGTTGCAACGCCGTGCTGTCCGGCACCAGTTTCAGCAATAATTCTTGTTTTCCCTAGCCGTTTTGCTAATAATATTTGTCCTAAAGTATTATTAATTTTATGTGCGCCAGTATGATTTAAATCTTCCCGTTTTAAATATATATTACTTTTGTAATGCTCGGAAAGCCTTTTGGCATAATACAATGGTGAGGGCCTTCCAACATAATCATTTAATAAAGTATTAAGTTCATTCTGAAACGATTCTTCATAAATAATTTCCAAATATTTCTCGCGAAGCTCTTCTACATTTTGATAAAGCATTTCAGGAATGAAAGCGCCGCCATAATTCCCATAATAACCTTTTTTGTTTACTTGATAGTTCATTTGTAATAATTGTGAATTTGCATAAATTTATGAATAATAAACTATTTTTACAATTCTAAAATTGATTTAGGTATTTTCCTCAGCTCATCTATATTTTTTACACCAGGTTCTTTCTCAAATTTACTATTTACATCGATAGCGAAAAGATGTGGAAAATATAATTTCAGAGTAGAAATTTCATCTATATTGCTTAAACCTATACCTCCACTAATAAAAAATGGAACATTCAATTTATAATTTTTTAGTAAGGACCAATCAAATTTTTCTCCAGTACCACCAAAATTAAGAGATTGCGTATCAAACAAAAAATACTCACACAACTTGGAGTAAATCAGTAGCTTATTAAAATCAAAGTTTATGTCAATGCCAAAAGCCTTAATAATACCAATTTTTTTTGTGTTAATAGTAATGCTAAGGGTTTGCTTTAATTCTTCACAAAAAGTGGAACTTTCATCACCATGCAACTGAATAAAATCTAAATTATACTTTTCAACCTTATTTATTATAAAAGCCAGATTAGAATTTACAAATACGCCTACCTTTTTAATTTTAGTATTAATACTTGGCATTTGAAAGTTCTCGCCAACAAAACGCTTAGAATCAGAAAAAAAAATAAAACCAATAAAATCAGGCTGCAATGCCACAACATCCTTTATGTTTTCTGTGAATTTTAAACCACAAACCTTCCATTTCATTAAGTTTTCTATTTAAAAATTATATTCAATAATTTATTTTTTTTTTATTAGTTCCTTTTGAAAAAAAAGTTTTTATTTTTTCAAATAAACTTGCAGGATGAAAATCATTAATATTTTTTTGTCATCACAAAATCATTCATAAAATAGCCA
>CAMBDK010000195.1 GCA_945865315.1 Chitinophaga pinensis
GCGCCGAGAAACGCATAAAAAAGGGATTGGGCATACAGGCAGTATTTTCATCTGAAACATTAAACCCCCATCATTTTTTGTCCTCAGATTTAAATTTAAAATACAGTTTTTTAACTTCAAGCATAGAAGATTCAAAATGGTTTGACCCATATTCAATAATTGGATTTGGTTATACTTATAGAGATTTCCCTCATGGCCAGCACAAAAATGAAGGCAAAGATAATTCCTTAAATACCAATATTGGTGGTGGGGTAAATCTTTGGATTTTTAAAAATGCAGGTATTTATTTACAAACAGTTGCTAAGTTTGCAACTTTCAAAACAAAATTTCAAGGATCAAATTATTTGCATCTATCGGCAGGTGTTGTATTTAAAATTGGAAATTCATTACAAATAGCTAAACCAGCAGAAACCAAAGTTGAAAACCCAATAGCAGTGCCAAGCACTTATATTAGATCGAAGGAAGCAGAGGATGCTGCTAAATATTTACGTGAAATCCTTGATAAATAAATCACAATTCAATTTTCATATTAAGAGTTAGGTAATTGAGCCTAGTTCCTTAATATGAAAATTAAATTATATTGAATTTAAATTTACATATTAGTTCAATAAATAGTAACACAATTATTAATAACAATAAAATATTAAAATGAAAAAAATATTTTTTTTAATTGTATTTACACTACAATTTTCCATAGCTTGTTTTGCACAAGATCCTTATCAACATTATACAGATCGTGAAATTATAAAATTAGTAAATTATATTAAAAAACTAGAGAAAACAGCTTCTTTTTATATTGCAACACATCCCGACGATGTTTTTGTTAAAAGTTTATCAAATAACAAGGAGGAAAAAACTATTCTTTTAAATATAGTAACTGATACATTCCATAGTTATAACGACAACCAAGTTATAAAAATAGCCAATTACATAAAGGGGTTATTACATTTAGATTCCTTAAATACATATTCCCTTGCAATTATAAAAGACAATAAAAAAAGAGTTGATGATTCAATTGCAAAATCAAAAACATTTGTGATGGAAGAACAAAAAGAAATAGACAATATAGAGAAATCAATATTTTTCAATTTCGATAGTTCTATTTTGAAAGAAGAATCTTACAAACCATTAAATGAGATTGTAGAAATTTTTAAAAGTTATATTAATTTAACTCCTGTAATTAAAAACTACTCTGGTATTAAATTTATAATAGAAGGGCATACTGATAGCATTGGACCAATTGCATATAACTTAAATTTATCCAACGAAAGAGCCAAGAGTGTTGCAGATTATTTTATTTCAAAAGGAATACCAGATACCATATTATCTTTTAATGGTTATGGTGAAGCAAAACCTATTGATACAAATGAAACACCTGAAGGGCAAGCTAAAAACAGAAGGGTAGAAATAAGGGCGAAAAAATAAGGCTGAAACAATTTATTTGATCAGCAAAAGCTTCAAATTTTATTTACAAATTTCCGCTTTAATAATACAAATATCTTATATTATAAAAAATAACTATATTTTGCACCATTACAAAAAAAGCCTCGAAAACGATCGAGGCTTTTTTTATAGTGGAATTCTAAAACTAATTTATTTAATCTAGAGGAGTGGCCAAAGTTCTTTCCAAAATTCCGTTTAAATAATACAATAATTTTTTTATTAAAAACACCACCAATCTTTTGTAGCATTAATAAAACAAAAATTTAATGCCTTAAAATATACTCCACCTTTTCAGGATTTATTTTAATAGCCCTTACATCCGTTGGATATTTTAGTAACAAAATTTTAAGCTTATTACTTGTAGGTTCAATTTTCAAATAATTAACAGATGCATTAAACTGCATAGCATTAATTTTCTCGAAATTTTCAAAAGCTACATTATATTTTATTGAAACTTTATCTGGAAATAGTTTTAGTGAATAACCCTTAGGTAGATTTTTAATTTCAATAGGTAACTCCATATTTCCTTCTGTAAATTTTGAAATATTAACATTAGCCTGAACTGATAATTGTGACAATTCCACTAAATTTAATGTAGGGGTTTTTAGAATAGCAAGCTTTAATGAAATTGAATCGCTTACATCTTTTAAATTTACTGTTTCTGTTACTAAGTGATTAATTTTATCAATGTTATCGGCTGCTCCAGAAATAATAACAAAAGCTGGATTTAGCCTTATTGAATCACATTGTTGGTATTGCTTATCAAGAGTGAATGTTAAGTTTGCTATAACAGGAACCCTTTTAGATATTTTTTTATTGAAATTTAAAAAGATAGTATCCGGATAAATTTTGAGAATTTTAAAATTTTCACTAAATTGGTTTTTAATCTTATCTATTCTCAAATTGGTTAACAGAAAATAATTGTTTTTAGAAGGCATGCGTTTCGCATCTTTAAAGTCAATTAACACCGTTTCTTTTTTCTCCTTTAATTTATAAAACAATAAATTAAAGCCATTAGACTTTAATTCAATATCAATAGTTTCAGATAAATTATTAGCAATAACCTTATCGGGAGGTAAGTTTATATATTGGACCGGAAAATATATTTCAATTGTATATTCTTTAGAAAGTGCCAACATTAACCAAAAAAAAGAAGACACTATCAAGCAAAATAAAAATATTACCACTCGTTTATTTAAATGAATAGCACTAATTCTTTTTTCAGATGACGAGGAGATATCTTGTTTAAAAAATTTTTCTAGCATTTTTTCATAAAATCCAGCAATCTTAAAAGCTTAAAATAAAAACCAAATTAAAAGTTTAAATTTTCAAGAAACAATTTTAATAATAATATATTATTTTTGCTCAGCCCCAATCATAGAGGAGGAGTCCATGGAAACAGCACTTTTTTCAATTTTAAGTTTGTGACCACCTTCCACTTCAATTATAAAAGTAGTATCCTGCAGCTCTATTATTTTCCCATGGATACCACCAATAGTAACTATCTTATCACCTTTGGCTATTGCCTCACGAAACTTTTTTTGATCTTTTGATTTTTT